>DAHWHV010000157.1 GCA_027335545.1 Clostridia bacterium | reverse complement strand
GCGCCCCAGGGGTAGGCGGTGGCGGAGGGGTGGGGGGCGCCCCGGGGTCCCGGGGGTGGCCGCTGGAGCGCTGCCGCGGGGGTCCCCGGGGGAGCGCCGGAGCCCTGCCGGACCAATCGGGCCCCCGGGGGGCCGCCTACGGGACCGGCATCCGGGTCCCGCCGCGGCCCCGTGGCCCCCGCGTCGCGCTGGGTGGGACGGAGGCGAAGGGGGGGATGGCGCCGTGCCCAGCACGAGGCCGGCCGGGGAGGGGACCCGCGCCACGGGCGAGACGGGGCGCCGCCGTCTGGGCGCCGGGCACATCCCCGGGCGCATCTGGGGCGGGCTGGAGATGGCGCTGCAGGGGGTGGCCGCCGGCGGCGTGCGTTCGCTGCTGACGGTCCTGGGCGTGGCCATCGGGGTCGCCTCCGTGGTCAGCCTGCTGGGCATCGGCGAGGGCGCCAAGCAGGCCGTGGTGGCCCAGTTCGACCGCCTGGGCACCAACGTGATCACGCTGGAGAGCAACACCCCCTGGGCACCGCTGCACGCCGGCCTGGCCCCCTGGCTCCTGGCCCACGTGCCCGGGCTCAGCGGCGCCGTCCCCGTGGTGGGCGTGCGCGAACCCGTCACCTGGCGCTCGGCCGGCAGCACCTCCGGGGGCCCGGGCGTCCTGGGCGTGACGCCGGCCCTGTTGGGCGTCCACCCCCTGCGCGTGGCGCGCGGGCGCTTCCTCTCCGGCCTGGAGCAGGGGGCGGCCCTGCACGTGGCCGTGCTGGGCGCCCAGGCCGACCAGAGCCTGTTCGGGAGCCTCGACCCCATCGGCCAGGACCTCTACATCGGGCGCGCGCGCTTCCGCGTGATCGGGGTCCTGGCCGCCGGCGGGGGGAGCGTCCTGGGCCAGGGCACGCTCAGCGCACCGGGTGCCACCAGCACCACCAGCAGCGGCAGCGGCTCCGCCACCAGCCGGCAGGCCGTGGGCATCGGCAGCAGCATCGGCGACAGCGTGCTCATCCCCCAGAGCACCGCCGAACTGCTCACCGGTACCCCGGAGGTCAGCGCCATCTGGCTGAAGGCCGCCAACCGGCGCGCCGTCGACCCCGCGGTCCTGCAGATCGAGCGCATCCTCGCCCTGCGCTTCGACCTGGCGCGCTCCGGCGGCCCGGGCGGCGGCCCGGGTGGGCGCGGCGGCCCGCCGGGCGGGGGTGGGCGGGCCCTGGTCCTGCCCGGGCAGCCGGGCCACGGCGGCGGGGGCGTGAGCGTGCAGAGCCTGAACGCCCTGGTCAGCCGCGCCGACGCCGCCGACCGCACGCTCTCGCTGATGCTGGCCGCGATCTCGGCGGTGTCGCTGGTGGTGGGCGGCATCGGGGTGATGAACATCATGCTCGTGGCGGTGCGGGAGCGCACGGTGGAGATCGGGCTGCGCAAGGCCCTGGGGGCGCTGCAGGTCGAGATCATCTACCAGTTCCTGATCGAGGCCGTCCTGCTCTGCGCGGCGGGCGGACTGCTCGGCTGGCTCGGCGGCTACGCGGGGATGCAGGTGCTGCACCGGCTGTCCATCGCCGCGACGCCCGTGCCCGGCGCCCTTCCCCTGGCCCTGGGTGCGGCGACCGGGGTCGCCCTGGTCTTCGGCTCCTACCCGGCCTACCTCGCCTCCGAGCTGGAGCCTGTGGAGGCCCTGCGCCGGCCGTGAGGGGGGGGGGCGGGGGCCCCCGCCCCCCCCCGATTGGCCCCCGGCCCGTCCCCGGCGTGGGGCAGGTGGGCGGGCGGTCGGTGGGGGAGCGCCCGGGGCTGCACCCCCGGCCGGAGGGGGACCCGGGGTCACGGACGGCCACGGCGGCCGCGCCCTGGCGACCGTAGGCTCCCCTGGTGGGCCGCCCAACGGCGGCCGCCCCGGCCCTGGCCCGCTGGCCCGTGCCCCGGCCCCGTCCCCGCCCCGGCCTCGCGTCCCGGCCCCGTCCCGCGCCCCAGCCCTCGCCCTACTGCCGGCGGCCGGCGATCAGGGCCCGGTTGCCGTGCAGGTGCAGGCAGGCCGCCGCGAAGCCGGCGGCCCGGAGCCAAGTCAGGTGCTCCTCCAACAGGACGGGGCGGTCGCCGCGCTCGGCCACCGTGGCCGTATGGGCGGCGAAGTCCGCGCCCTCGCGTTCCGTCGCCCGCGACCCGAGGAGGCGGTCCTGCCGGCGCCAGACCGGCTGCAGCAGGGACCAGGTCGCCGCGTCCTCCACCCGCAGCCGGTCCAGTAGCAGGAACACGCCGCCCGGCTCCAGCCGGGCGTGCAGCCAGCGGTAGGCGGCGGCCATGCCCGGCGCGGGGAGGTGGTGGAGCGACTGCACGGCCAAGGCGCAGCGGTAGGGGTGGGGGGGCAGCGCCAGCGTGCCCAGGTCCGCCAGGTCGTGCTGGAGCGGCTCGAAGGCGCGGCCGGCCAGACGGGCCCGCGCTAGGCGCATCATCTCCCGGGAGCTGTCCACGCCGACGACCCCGGCCGCCGGCAGCCTGGTGAACAGCAGTTCCTCGACCTGACCCGAGCCGCAGCCGAGGTCGAGCAGCCAGTCACCGGGACGCCAGAGGTCGGCGACGACGGAGACCAGGATGTCCACCTGCTCAGGCCGGGTGGGGTTGTAGCGGCTGGGGTGCTCGTCCCAGTTCCGGACCTCGTTCGGATCCTCCCAGTCGTGCGGCAAGGTCGCGCCTCCGTCTCGTCGTGTCTCGTCGTGTCTCGTCGTGTCTCGTTCCGCCGTGTTCCGCCCCGGGCGCCTGCCCCAGCGCGGCCGTGCCCAGGCCTCGAGCGTGACGACCAGCGGGGGTGGGGCGTCCCGCACCGGCACGCCGATCCCGCCCGCCAGGGCGAGCCAACCCAGGGCCAGCAGGCCGAGGCCGGCGAGCACGGAACCGCGCCCGGGGTCCGGCGGGGGCGGTGCGGCAGGGGTGGCGACGAAACCCCAGCTGCGGATGGCGAACACCAGCGGCAGTAGCCCGAGCGCATCAGCCCCACGGCGGTGAGCCCGGCGGCCAGGACGACCGCCTCGCGCGCCCGGTTGGGCAGGGGCAGGTGCAGCAACCCCTCGGCCAAGGCGGCGCAGCCGGGCGGCAGCAGGCCAGCAGGGGGCGCCTAGGAGGCCGGTGCAAAAAGCCGCAGTCGGCTCCGCAACCACAAGGAGTAGTGGGTCACGGAGAACGTGGCCACAGCATCCGGAAGAGGGAGCTGCAAAAGCGGACTCTTGCCGCACCCTCCTAGCGCCCCAGGGGGCGCGCGCAGCGTGAGGACGGCGAAGGCCAGCGCGGCCGCCCTCTGGGCAGAGCCGGACCGGCTGCCGCCAGGCCCAGGCGGCGGCGAGCCTGGCGGTGGCGACCGCGACCGCGTGCCAGAGGCGCCGGCCCGCCCAGCCCGGCACGGGGCGCAGGCCCGGGTCTGCCCCCCCCGTGGCGCCGGCGCGGCCTGCGGGCCGTCCCGGTCGGCCGTCGGGCCCTCACTCCGAGCCGCTGACCAGTTGGCGGATCTCGCGCACGCAATCGACGCAGATGCCCTTGCCGCGATGGCGGATGACGTGGGTGGTCGCCCCGCAGAAGACGCAGGGGACCCGGGGTCGGGGGGGGGACTCGCCGTCGCCGGCGAAGGCGAATTCCTGGTCGCGTCGGGGGCGGAAGGCATCCCGCACCTCGGGGGGCAGGACGATGCGGCCCAACTCGTCGAGATGCCGCATGATGCCGGTGGGACGCCGCCGTGCCACCGAACCACCCCTCTGAAGTATGCCATAAACGGGGCGGCCTGGGCGCGGGGGGACGGCCCACGCGGGGCGGGGCCGCCTGGTCCCCAATGGCGCCCACCCCCCCGGGGGCGGGCGCTGGCTTGCCCGTGCGCGTGGCCGGGTCCACGGCGCGGGC
>DAHWHV010000148.1 GCA_027335545.1 Clostridia bacterium | reverse complement strand
CCCCGCGCCTGGCCGCGCGCCTGGGGACCGCGCGGCTGCTGGCGGCCGCCGCCGGCGTCGCCGCCCTGGCCCTGGGCGCGCTGGCCGCCCTGCACGGGGCGCTTGCCGTGGCGGTGCTGTGCGTGCTGGTCTCCGCCGCGGTCTCCCTGGCCGCCCTCACCTGGCTCTCCTGGGCGCAGGCCGGGGTGCCCGCCGGCGGGATCGGCCGCGTCACGGGGCTGTTCCGCGGCGTCTGCGACCTGTCGACCGTGCTGGCGTACACGGGCTTCGGGCTGATCGCCGCCCACCTGGTGCCGGGCATGCTGCTGCTGGCGGCCCTGGTGCTCGCGGCGGGGGTGGGGGCGCTCTGCCTGGGCGGCGTGGAGCGGGCCGCCTGACCGGGAAGGCCAGAGAGACCGGGCGCCATGGCGCCGGCCTCCTGGCAAAACCGGGTCCGACGAGGGAGCCTAGAAACGGGTCGTGGGCCCCGCCCGGCCGGCGAGCTGCTGCTCCGCCTGCTCGATCATCCGGCGGACCATGTGGCCACCGACCGCGCCGTTCAGGCGCGAAGGGATGTCGCCGCCGTAGCCGCCGCTCGCCTCGTAGTTGACCCCGATTTCGTTGGCGATCTCGTACTTGAGCCGCTCCAGCGCATTCTCGCAACCCCGCACCAGGGCGGTGTTGCTCCGCTGACCCCGTGCCATCGGTTCTTCACCTCCCCGCCTCCGCCTCCGCGTCTGGGTGCGGATGCGGGCGTAGCGTGTAACGGGGCCCGCCCGCCTATCCCGCCGGAGGTGCCGCAACTTCCCCCAAACGTGGGCGGCGGCGCCCAGAGGGGCACGGCATGTTTCCGGCGCTTGGTGTGGAAACCACGGGTTGGAGGCGGCGCGGGCCCCCCGTCGCCGCCGGATCGCCGCGCCGGCCGCCGGCGCCCGGAGGTGCTCCCCGTGCCCGCCGCATCCCCAGCGTCCGGTCCCCGGCCCTCTCCCCTGTCCCGGCCCTCTCCCCTGTCCCGGCCCTCGCCCCTGTCCTCGCGGCCCCTGCCCATCGAGAAGCTCCTCGTGGCCAACCGCGGCGAGATCGCCATCCGCGTGTTCCGCGCCTGCACCGAATTGGGCATCCGCACCGTCGCCGTTTACGCCGCGGCGGACCGGCACGCCCTGCACCGGGTCAAGGCCGACGAAGCGTACGAGGTCGGGCGCGGCCGTTCCCCCGTCGGCGCCTACCTCGACCAGGAGGCCATCCTCGGCGTGGCCCGGGACTCGGGGGCCGACGCCGTCCACCCGGGCTACGGCTTCCTCGCCGAAAACGCGGGGTTCGCGCGCGCCTGCGCCAGCGCGGGCCTCACCTTCGTGGGCCCCTCGCCCGAGCACCTCGACCTGTTCGGGGACAAAGCCGAGGCGCGGCGGGCCGCGCGCCGCGCCGGCCTGCCGCTGCTGCCCGGGACCGACGAGCCGCTGGTGGCGGCGGAGGCCGTGCTGCGGCGCGCCGCGGAGATCGGTTACCCGCTGATGGTCAAGGCCGTGTTCGGCGGCGGCGGGCGGGGCATCCGCCTGGTCCGTGACCGCGCGGAACTGGAGGCCGCCCTGCCGAGCGCCAGCGCCGAGGCCAGCAGCGCCTTCGGCGCCGGCGCCGTCTACCTCGAGGCCGCGGCCGAGCACGCGCGGCACATCGAGGTCCAGGTCCTGGGCGACGGCCGGGGCGCGCTGGTCCACCTCTTCGAACGGGACTGCTCCGTGCAGCGCCGCCACCAGAAGGTGGCCGAGGTCGCCCCCGCCGTCGGCCTGGACGAGGCGGAGCGCGAGCGTATCTGCGGCGCGGCCGTCCGGCTGATGGGGGGCCTGGGCTACCGGGGCGCGGGGACGGTGGAGTTCCTGCTGTTGCCCGACGGGCGCTTCTTCTTCCTGGAGGTGAACCCCCGCATCCAGGTCGAGCACACCGTCACGGAGTTGATCACGGGGGTGGACCTGGTGCACGCCCAGATCCACATCGCCGCCGGGCACCGCTTGGCGGATGCGGAGATCGGCCTCCCCGGGCAGGAGGCGGTGCGGCGCAGCGGCTTCGCCCTGCAGTGCCGGGTCACGGCCGAGGACCCCAAGAACGGCTTCCTCCCCGAGGCCGGCCGCATCCTGACCTACCGTTCCCCGGGAGGCTGCGGCATCCGCCTGGATGGCGCGGGCGCCGAGGCGGGGGCGGTGGTCTCGCCCCACTACGACTCGCTGTTGGTGAAGTGCTGTGCCTGGGCGCCGACGTTCCCCGGGGCCGTGGTCAAAATGCGTCGGGCCCTGGGGGAGTTCCGCATCCGCGGCGTGCGCACCAACCTGCGTTTCCTGCTCGAGGTCACCGGACACCCGGACTTCCGCGCCGGGCGCGTGGACACGGGCCTCATCGACCGCAGCCCGGGGCTGACCGCCTATCCCGAAGCCCGGGACCGGGGCAACAAGCTCCTGGCGTTCATCGGCGAGGTCACGGTCAACGCCCCGGAGGCATCCCGGACACCGGCCCCGCGCCCCCCGGCACCCTCGCCCGGGGCGGCCCCCGCGGGGCTGCGCCCGCTGCTGCTCTCCGGGGGTCCGGAGGCCGTGCTGGCCCACCTCCGCGCCGGGCCGGCGCTGCACCTGACAGACACGACCTTCCGCGACGCCCACCAGTCCCTGCTGGCGGCGCGCGTGCGGACGCACGACCTGCTCGCGGCCGCTGCGGCCTCGCCGCACCTGGGCGGGGTGTTCTCCCTGGAGATGTGGGGAGGGGCCACGTTCGACACGGCCCTGCGTTTCCTGCGCGAGTCGCCCTGGGCCCGGCTGGAGGCCCTGCGGGCCGCCCTGCCGGACACCCTGCTGCAGATGCTGCTGCGCGGCAGCAACGCCGTGGGTTACGCCAGCTACCCCGACAACGTCGTCCGCGCCTTCGTCGCCGAAGCGGCGGCGGCGGGCATCGACGTCTTCCGTGTCTTCGACAGCCTGAACTGGGTCGAGGGCATGCGCGTGGCCATCGAGGCGGCGCTGCGCACCGGGCGGCTGGTCGAGGGGGCGCTCTGCTACAGCGGCGACTGCGCCGATCCCGCCGAGGACGTCTACACCGTCGAGTACTACCTGGAACTGGCGCGCGGCCTCAAGGCGCTCGGGGTGCACCTGATCGGCGTCAAGGACATGGCCGGTCTGCTGCGGCCCGCCGCGGCCGCGCGCCTGGTGGCCGCGCTGCGCGCCGAGGTCGGCCTGCCCGTTCACCTGCACACCCACGACACCGCGGGCTTCGGCGTGGCGACGGTGCTGGCCGCGGCCGCCGCCGGCGTGGAGATCGCGGACGTGGCCGTGGACGCGCTGGCGGGGGCGACCTCCCAGCCGGCCCTCGGCGCCGTGGTGGCGGCGCTGCGGGGCGGGGTGCGCGACACCGGTCTGGACCCGGCGGTCTGTGGGGCGGCCGCCGAGTTCTGGGCGTGCCGCCGCGCGCTCTACGCCGAGTTTGAGGCGCCGCCGGGTGCCAGCGCGGCCGGGGCCGCCGGCAGCGAGATGCCGGGCGGCCAATACACCAGCCTGCGGGCCCAGGCGGAGGCGGTGGGCCTCGGAGAGCGCTGGGCGGAGGTCGTCGCGGCCTATCGGGCGGTGGACCGGCTGCTCGGTCGCATCGTCAAGGTGACCCCCAGCAGCAAGGCCGTGGGGGACTTCGCCCTCTTCCTGGTGCAGCAGGGCGTCGAGCCCGCGGCCCTCAGCGAGGAGGCGCTGGGCTCGGCCGCGGGCGAGGCCGCCGCGGCGCGGCTGGACTTCCCCGAGTCGGTGGTCCAGCTCCTGGGCGGGGAGATGGGGCAGCCGCACCGGCCCTTCCCACCCCGGCTGCAGGCCGTCGTGCGCCACGGCCGCCCGGCCGTGGTAGGCCGGCCCGGCGCGAGCCTGCCGCCCATCGACCTGGAGGCGGTGCGCCAGCGGATCGCCGCGCGGCGGGGCGCAGAGGCTTCGCTGCGCGACGCCCTCGCCGAGGTCCTCTACCCGGAGCCGGCGCGTGCCCTGGAGGCCCACGCGGGGCGCTTCGGCGACACCTCGGCCCTGGACACCACGACCTTCTTCCACGGCCTCCGGCCCGGGGAGGAGATCGAGGTGGACATCGAGCGTGGCAAGACGCTGGTCATCCGGCTGGTCGAACTCGGGGCGGCCGGCTCCGACGGCCGGCGCGTCCTGCGCTTCGAGCTCAACGGCACGGCGCGGGCCATCGCGGTGGTCGATCGGGCCGTGGGCGTGGGAGGGACCACCCGCCCGGCGGCGGACCCCGCCGACCCCGACCAGGTGGGCAGCCCCATGCCGGGGGTGGTGACCCGCCTGCCCGCGGCGCGCGGGGCCCGGGTCCTCCAGGGCGCGCCCTTGGTGGCGATCGAGGCGATGAAGATGGAGACGGTGGTGCGCTCCCCCCACGACGGGGTCCTGACGGCACTGCCCGTGGTGGTCGGCGAGGCGGTGCGGCCCGGGGACCTGGTGGCGGTCGTGCGCGCGGGGGGGTAGGGGTCGGTGGGGCAAGAGTCCGCACTTGCCCCACCGCCTTCCGGAGGCGGTCGCCCGCGTGCCTCGCGCCCCACGACCCCTTGTCCCTTGTCGTTGAGGGGACTGCCTACGGCTTTTCGCAGCGGCGTCCCAGACCAGGCGCGGTGTGCCCAGTGCCCCGCGCCGAGTTGTGGAGGTGTCCCATGCCGAGGGTGTTGTCTCTGCCCCGGCGAGACGGATCCCTGGAGCCCTATACCCCCGGCCCCCCGGCAGGCTGGGTGGCCGACGCCCGGCCGCTGCGGGCGCGCCGGGCCTTCGCCGCCGCCCACGTCGTGGTCGATCCCCTCGCCGAGTCGCCCGCGGGGGCGGCCCTGGATTGGGCGGCCACGCTCGCCTTCCGCCACCACCTCTGGGGCTGCGGCCTCGCCGTGGCCGAGGCGATGGACACGGCGCAGCGCGGCGCGGGACTCACCTGGCCCGTCGCGCGTGAACTGATCCGGCGCTCGGCCGCGGAGGCGCGGGCCGTCGGCGGCCGTCTGGCCGCCGGGGCCGGAACCGATCAACTGACCCCGGGTCCCGGCCTGAGCCTCGCGGCGGTCGAGGCCGCCTACGCCGAGCAGTGCGAGGCCGTAGAGGCCGTGGGGGCGCAGGTCGTGCTCATGGCGAGCCGGGCGCTGGCGGCGCTGGCCCGCACGCCGGCCGACTACGAGCGGGTGTACAGCCGCATCCTGGGCCAGGTGCGGGGCCCCGTGCTGATCCACTGGCTGGGGGAGGCCTTCGACCCCGCCCTCGCCGGTTACTGGGGGGCCCGCGAGCCGCGGGCGGCGATGGAGACCTGCCTGGGCATCCTGGCCGCCCACGCCGACCGGGTGGAGGGCATCAAGCTCTCGCTCCTCTCCGCCGATCTGGAGGTCGAGATGCGGCGGCGCCTGCCGCCCGGGGTGCGTATGTACACGGGGGACGACTTCCACTACCCGGGGTTGATCGCCGGGGATGCGCAGGGCCACAGCGACGCCCTGCTTGGCATCTTCGACCCGATCGCGCCCGCCGCGGCCGCTGCCCTGCGCGCCCTGGAGGACGGGGACCGGGCCCGCTACGACGCCCTGCTGGGCCCCACCGTGCCCCTGGCGCGGCACATCTTCGCGCCCCCCACGGCCCACTACAAGGTCGGGGTCGTCTTCCTGGCGTACCTGAACGGCCACCAAGGGCACTTCCGCATGGTGGGGGGCGCCGAGGGCGCCCGCTCGGTCGTGCACCTGGCGGAACTCTTCCGGCTCGCCGACCGCGCGGGCCTGCTGCGCGACCCGGAGGCGGCCGTGGCGCGCTTCCGGCCGGTGCTGGCGGTGGCCGGGGTCGAGGCATAGGCGGGGGCCGCGCCGCGGCCCCCGCCTACGCCTCGACCGGCC
>DAHWHV010000092.1 GCA_027335545.1 Clostridia bacterium | reverse complement strand
CCCCGCGGCCCGGGGGCGGGGTCCCCCCTCCGGAGAATCTGCCGCAGGGCCCCGCCCCCTCGGGGGCGAAGGCTTACGGCGCTTTGTCATAACACCCACACCGCTCGCCCGGGGGGGGCGCGCCCCAGGCGGGGGTGGTGGGGGGGCAGGGGGGTGCGGCCCGGAGTGAACGTGATCGTGCTCTGCACCGACAGCCTGCGGGCGGACCATCTGGGCTGCTACGGCAACCCGTGGATCCGCACGCCCAACCTCGACCGCCTGGCGGCGGAGGGGACCGTCTTCGACCACTGCTACAGCGAGAACCTGCCGACCCTGCCGACGCGCACGGCTTGGTGGACCGGGCGCTACCAGTTCCCCTGGCGGGGCTGGCAGCAGTTCGAGCCCTCCGACTACCTGCTGGCGGAGGTGCTCTGGGACCGGGGCTTCACCTCGGCCCTGGTCACCGACACCTACCACATGCACAAGCCGGTCTACAACTGCGGGCGCGGCTTCGACACGGTGCGCTGGGTCCGGGGCCAGGAGTACGACCCCTGGATCGTCGATCCGGGTGTGCGGGTCGAACTCGGCCCCTGGCACCGCCTCAAGGGGGACGAATCCGACCGCCTCTGGCGCCCGCGCTTCGAGCAGTACCTGCGCAATCGCAGCGGCTGGGGGGAGGACGAGGAGCGCACGCCGACCGCCCAGGTGGCCAAGGCGGCGGTGGCCTGGCTGCAGGAGCAGGCGCGGGTGCGCGGGGTCCGGGACAAGCTCTTCCTCTGGGTCGACTTCTTCGACCCCCACGAGCCCTGGGATCCACCCGAACCCTACCGGTCCATGTACGACCCCGACTATCGCGGCCAGGTGATCATCGACCCCGTGGCGGGGCCGGTCGCCGACTACCTCACCCCGGCCGAGGTCCAACACACGATGGCCCTCTATGCCGGCGAGGTGACGATGGTCGACCGCTGGGCCGGGGTGGTGCTCGATACGGTCCGCGACCTGGGGCTGTGGGACGACACCCTGGTGATGCATGTCTCCGACCACGGGGAGCCGTTCGGGGAGCACGGCATCATCCGCAAGGCGCGACCCTGGAACTACGAGGAACTGGTGCACATCCCCTGGATCCTGCGCCACCCGGCGGGCCTCGGCGCCGGGCGGCGCATCCCGGCCCTGGTGCAGACGGTGGATCTGATGCCGACCGTGCTGGACGCCCTGGGGATCTCCGGGCCCCTCACCCTGCCCTTCCTGGCCCCCACCCAGACGATGTTCCCCCAGGACCTGGTCGTCAACCGGCGCCAGGTGGAACTGACGGGCCACAGCCTGCTGCCCCTGCTGCGCGGCGAGGTCTCCGGCGTGCGGGACTTCGCCGTCACGGCCCACCACGGCCGGCAGTGGAGCCTGCGCAACGCCGACTGGAGCTACCTGCTGCCCATCGACGGCAGCGCCGGTCCGGAGCTCTACGACCGCCGCCGCGACCCCGGCGAGCACGAGAACCTCCTGCAGCGGGAGCCGGATCGCGCCGCGGCGCTGGAACTGGAGTTGCGGCGCTTCGTGGACGAGGTGCAGCGCCGCCGGTAGGGCCTCCCGGCGGGCAGGCGACGCGGGAGGGCGGGCGCACCCACGGCGCGGGGGGCGCCCCCCTCACTGCCCCGCGGCGACCTTGGCGATGGGGGGGCCGGCGGCGGGGAAGCTCTGCAGCGCCGCCCGTTGCTGCCCGGACATCTGCCCGGCCGCCGTCTCCAGGGCATCGGCCTGGGCGGCGGCCTGGGTGAAGGCGCCCGCGACGCTGGCCGCCTGGCGGCTGCCCAGGGCGCTCAGGTACCGGCCGATCACGGCCTGGGCCTGGACGTTGTCGTAGCGGAACGCGGGGAACGGGTAGGCGTACCCCTGGCGCGCCGCGTCGGCGAACCAGTGGACGGCCTTGCCCCGCAGGGGCGGGGCGACGCTCTGCACCACGTGCTCCCACTCCGGCCAGAGCGTGTTCAGCCCGGGACTGGCCAGGTTCAACTGCGCCATCAGGCGTTGGTAGTCGGGCTCGGCCGAGAGCCACTTCAGGACTTCCCAGGCCAACTCGGGCACGCGGGTCCGGGCGTTGATGGCGTAGAACTGGGTGCCGCCGAAGGCGGCCGGGCCGGCGGGCCCCAGCGGGTTTGGGTAGAAGTCCCACTTGAAGCTGTTGCGGATGGTCGTGATCAGCCCCGCCATGCAGCAACACATGACCGGCGCCAGTGCGCTGGTCTGGTTGGCGAAGCTGCCGCCGGCCAGCCCCGGCCAGAGCACCTCCTGATACACCCAGCGCCCGGCGGCGATCGCCTCCGGTGTGCCCAGCAGGCAGCGCTCCCCTCCCGGGGAGACCAGCCGGCCGCCGAAGCCGCGCAGCACCCACTCCCCGGAGAATTGGCCGGCGCTGCCCGTGCCCCAGTCCAGACCGCAGCCGAAGCGCTTGACGGTGCCGCGGGTGTTGGTCAGGGCCCCCGCCAGCTGCGTGAACTCCGCGCGCGTCCAATCCGGCGCCGGGTAGGCCAGGCCGGCCTGGTCCAGCAGGGAGAGGTTGACGATGTAGATCTGCACGTTGAAGTAGGCCGGCAGGGCGAACTGGCCGTGCGGCGTGCGGAAGGAGTCGACCTGCTGCCGCGACCACAGGTCGGTGGAGAGGTTGTCCCGCTTGAGATAGGGGTCCAGGGGCAGGAGGTAGTCCCCGCCGCGGAACGCGCCAAAGTTGTTATCGGTAAACACATCGGCCTCGGCGCCGCCGACGATCGAGGCGATGTCCGCCGTGGGGTTGCAGCAGCCGTTGCCCGGCACGACCTGGACGCGCATGCCCCGGTGCTTGGCCGTGAACTTGGCGACCGTCTCGCCGATCAGGGTCTGCACGACGCGGTTGTTGGCCCAGCCCCACGGGGCCAGCACCACGGTGGGAACCGTCTGGGCCGGCGTCGGCACCGCCGCGGCCCGCGCGCCGCCCGCCCCGCCCCCGGCGCAACCCGCCAGGGCGGACGCGAGGGCACCGCCCGCGGCCGAGACCAACCCGAGC
>DAHWHV010000083.1 GCA_027335545.1 Clostridia bacterium | reverse complement strand
CAGCTCTACTTCGGGCACCACACGACATCGTGTCGGCGGGACCGGACCGCGTTCGCACGACAGACCGTCCTCGTGTTCGCATTATACCACGACCCGGCCGGTACTGGGAGCAGGCGAACAAATCGGCTTATCCCCATGCCTAAAGGCAGGGGCTTGCGCCGCGCCTCTTTGGTCAGAGGAAAAGCGGGAGTTTAGAGGGGACGGTCGTGGGGGGCGGGGTCCGCCCTGGCCGCGCTCGGGCCGTCGCTTGCGCGCAACGGCCCGGGTGGTCGGCGGCTGTCGCCGCCGCTGATCGCGGCAGGCGCGCAGCGGCTACGCGCGTGGGCCTGGAGGGCGATCGCCGCCCCCCCCCTCCCCTCCGGACCGCAGCGCCCGCGCGGATGGCTACGCCGCTGCCAGCGGCCGGTGTGCCGCGCAGGCGGACGGCGCCGCCGGGTCCTTCACGGGCGTCTATGACCGCTCCGGCAGCGCCTGGGGCGGAGGCGGCGTGCCCGCGGTGCGTCGCCACGCCCACAGGCCGATCGCCGCCGCGGATCGCCAGGGCCGCCAGGCCTCGCCGAGGCGGCGCAGCGCCGCCGCCGGCAGGGGCGGGGGCCCGCTGCCCGCCAGCCGGGCGGCGGCGTCCCGCAGCCCCAGGTCGTCGGCGGGCAGGACGTCGGGCCGCTGCAGCGCGAACAGAAGGAACACCTCGGCCGTCCAGCGGCCGATCCCGGGCAGGGCGCAGAGGCGGTCCACGACCTCCGCGTCGGAGAGCCCCTGCAGGGTCTGTGGCGCCAGAGTCCCGTCCAGGCCGGCGCGCGCCAGGGCGGAGATGCTGCCGGCCTTGCCCCGCGACAGGCCGGTGGTGCGCAGTTCCGCCTCCGAGAGGGCGGCGAGGGCGGGCGCGGTGACGCTGCCGCCGCAGGCTGCGCGCAATCGCCCCTCGATCGTGGCGGCGGCCTTCACGGAGAGTTGCTGGGCGCAGACGGAGCGCACGAGGTGCGCCACCGGGTGCGCGGCGGCAAAGACCGGGGGCGGCGCGGCCGCCAGCACGGGGGCCAGGGCGGGATGCGCCGCGACGAGTTCCCTGCAGGCCTGCTCCCAATCCCACGCGATCCCCTTCGACCCCCTGTTCTGATCCTCTGTGCTCCGGTGTGCTCCGGTGTGCTCCGGCAGTGGCCCGGACGGCCGCTGTGGCCACTCCCGAGCGGCCTCGCGCGTATCCGACTTCGCCCTTCGCCGCGGCCGCCGCGGGCGCCTTCCGGGCCTGCCCGTCCCCGCGGCCCGCGTGGGACGGCCGTGCCCTACGCGCCGCCGCCCACGTTGGGCCGGGGGGCCCCCGCGCTGGCCGTGCATGCCCGGTCCCGGTTCGTCCCGGGCCGCGCGCCCGGACGGGCGGTCTCCTGGGCGGCGGCCACCAGCCCAGGCGTTTCGACAACGGGGGGCCCCCGGCAGCGACCATTAGCCTTGCTGGAGGTGCCGGCGGGGTTGTTCGGCGGAACGACCACGACCTCGTGGTCGGTACGGATCGTGCGCATGTCCTTGACCAGGTGCCTGGCACGCGTTCGGCCGGAAGGCATCCCTCCGGAACGACGCCACCCTGCGCCCGCCCCGGGGCAGGGCGACGTCACTCTCCGTGAAGTTCTTGAGCCGCAACCGTTTCCCGTCGCGGGCCCAGATCGCGGCGTACGTCGGCGACGCGGTGGGGGGCCAGGGCTGGTTCTTGGCGGCCGCTGTCCCCGCAGCCCTTCTGCCGCACGCCCGGTTCGTCGCGGGCGGGCGGAGGGCGTGGCCACCGTCACGTCGTCCGCGGCGCCTTCTGGCCGAAGGGTCCCCCTCCGGAATGACGGCACCCCGCTCCACGGGGTGCCCATGGGTACTCTTGAAGGTGAGGCCCCCTCGCCGTCAAATATCACACCCGCCTTCCCGGGGTAGCCCGCCATCGACGGTGGCGGCGCGCCAGGACTTGGTGCAGGCCATGAGGTGTGGTCCGGCCATGCCCCGTCTGCCGCAGGGCGCAGGATACTCCAAAGGGGTGTGGATCGCTTGGCTGCCGGACGCGTGGGCACGATCCGCTTCGGTCGGCGCACCTGGCTGCGCGCGGGGGCGGGGGCCGCCGGGGCCCTGGGGGTCGGCGTGTTGGCCGCCTGCGGGCCCACCGCGGCCAACTCGGGGGCGCGCACCGCCTCGAGCGCCGCGGCGCCCCAACGCGGGCCCGCGCCGACCGTGATCCGCTGGGCCCCCTGGGGTGGGTGGCCGTCCTACGGTGGTGCGCGCTGGCAGCAGTTCATCCAACCGGGGATCGCGTACTTTGAGAGCAAGAACCCGGGGATCAAGCTCGAGCTGGTCAGCCCCGGGGGCGGCGGGAGCTTCCTGGCCGCCATCCTGGCCGGCAGCGCCCCGGACGTGTTTCAGGACTGGGCCATCGGCCCATACCGCGCCGCGAACGCCGTGCTGAACCTCGAACCCTACCTCCGCCGCGACACGCCGTCCCTGATCTCCCTCTGGGGGGAGTATGCGACGGTGGTCGAGCAGGTCGCTCCCCTGGTCAAGGGCAAGGGGCTGCAGTACTTCACCGACGCCGCCCAGCACTGGGGCATCGCCAACACCATCTTCAAGTACAGCCAGCAGCAGGTGGGCGGCATCATCAACGCGCAACTCCTGAAGGTCTACAACGGCCAGGCCTCCGTGCCGCTGGCCATGCGCGCGGCGGGGCAGCAGGTGGACGCGCTGGAGTCCGCCGCGGGGCGGCTCAACGTCCAGGCCGCCGGACTGGCCAAGGCCTTCCCGGTGCAGGGCGCGAAGATCGCGGCCGTCCAGCCCGGGTTGTAGGGCAGGCGGCGCAGCCCTCCCGAGGGTGGTGGCGCGAGACCACGGGCGAAGGCGGGCCGGAGCCGGCCCCCGCCTTCCGCCGTCGCAGGGGCGCTTGGACTGCGCCGGCCGACCGTGGCGCGGGCCTCCGTCCACCGCCGGCAGGTCCCGTCCCGTGCGCGCCCGAACTGGCGCCGGAGTCCGCTTGGGGCGAAGGTCCCCGGCGGCCGTCCCGACTCACGCCAGCGGAGGTGTCTGCCCATGGCGTCCCTGCCGCAGATGCGTCTCGGCCTGATCTCGTACTGCTACCACCACGAGCCGGTCGCCGCCGTCCTGGGGCGGGTCCGGGCCCTGGGCTTGGGGCACCTCGAACTCTGGTACGGGCACCCGGACGGTCGCGCCGACTACCAGAAACGGAGCGAGGCGGAGGCGCGCGCCTTGCGGGCGGAGGCGGAGGAGGCGGGGATCGCCATCCCCGCCTTCTGCATCGGCGGCTGGAATGGCGTGGACGCCGGCCGGGTGGAGCGGGCCATCGCCTTCGCGCGCGGCCTGGGGGCGGCCACGGTGACCGGCTGCGCCACCCCCGCCGTCGCCGAGGCCCTGGCCCCCGCCTTTGCCGCCGCCGGGCTGCGCTTCGGCATCGAGAACCACCGCGGCAACGTCTTCGAGCGGCCGGCGGACCTGCTGCCCGTGCTCGCCCGCACGGGGGAGGCGGTGGGCTGCAACTTCGACTCCGGCCACTTCCTGCTGGCGGGGTGCGACGTGCTGGAGGCGGCGGAGGCCCTGCGCGGGCGCATCTACCATGTGCATCTCAAGGACATCGACCTCAAGGACGGCCCCGCCGGGCCACCCGCTCCGGTGGGGGAGGGGGCGCTCCCCCTGCACGCCCTGGTGGCGGCCCTGCGGGCCCAGGGCTATGTCGGCCTGCTCTCCATCGAGCACGAGATCGCCGGAGACCCCACCGCCGAGCTCCAGGTCTGCGTGCGGCATGCCCGGGAGGCGTTGCAGACGGCGGGGGTCTGATGCGGCGGGCGGCCAGTCGGGCCGGGGGGCTCCCGCGGCGCCGATGCCGCTCGCCCAGCGGGTCGGCCCCGGCGCTGCGTTTCCGCGACAGGGGCAAGGGCCCTCTCGGCTCCGTGGGCGAGCGCCGGCCCGCCCACGGGCCCGGGCCCCACTCAGGGCCGCGGGGCCACGGGCCGGCGGCGCCACCGACCGAGGCCTCCAGGCGGACCCGCCCGCGCGCCCGGCCGCTCACCCCCCGCAGTCGATACAGGTGACCTTCTCCTCGTCGGCCTCGCCCCAGCCGCAGCGGCCGTCTTCGTCCGTGAGCCGGACCAGGACCAGCGGACGCCCTGTGGCCGGGCTCCCCACGGGGCCGCGGCTGGTCGAGAAGGCGGCGGTCATGGGGAAGACCACGGGGATGGCCTCGTAGGCGGCGATCAAGGGCATGGCGCTTGCTCCTCTCTGGGGGCGGGGGACCGGGGGGCCCGACGGGGAGGCCGGCTGGCGTCCGCCGCCACGGGCCTATCCCGTCGGCTACCCAACCGTATGGGCGGCCAGCTGCTGCCGGACGACCCCCGCCGGTGGGGAACCCTGCCGCCCGCGCCGCGGGG
>DAHWHV010000067.1 GCA_027335545.1 Clostridia bacterium | reverse complement strand
CGTCGCCCGCCCCGGCACCGGGAACCCCACGCCCCCCACGCCCCCGGCAGGGGGCCCCCTCGCAGCCGGCGGCAGCCGCTCGGCCGGCCGGTCCCTGGACGATGCCGCCGGTGGGCGCGGCGCTGGCGGCGCCCCTCCCCGCCGCCAGGACGCCCGGGGCGCCGCCGCGGACACCGACGCTGCCCGGTCCCTGACCGGGACGGCCGCGCCCGCGGCCCAGTCCACCGCTGCGGCCGTGGCCGTCTTCCGTGCGGACGGCAGCTGGCATCAGGGGATCCTCGTTGGCCACGCCGCCCCCCCTGCGGGCGAAGGCCCGCGCTACTTCGGCGCGGAGAACCGCCGCCGCCGCCATCAGCAGCGCCTGGCGGAACTGCGCGCCGAGCGGGCGGACCTGGCGCGCGCGCTGGGCGGGGCCGAGGCCGCACTCGGCGCAGCCGAGGAGGAGGCTGTGCGCGCCGAGGAGGAGGCCGAGGCCCTGCATCGGCTGGCCGGCCCGGCCGCGCTCGGGCAGGCGGCGGTACGGGCCGCCGACGCGGCGGCGCGGGCGTCCGCGGCGCGGCGCGGCGAGGAGGGCGAACTCCAACGGCTGGAACAGGCCCGCGCCCTGGTCGTGGAAGCCGGTCGCGCGCTGGAGGAGGCCCAGGCGACCGTCCCCGAGGCCCGGGGCCGGGACCGGACCGGGGTGGACGAACTGATCACCCGTGTCGGGGCGGTCGTCGGTTCGTGCCGCGAAGCGGCCGCCACCGCAGCGCGCCTGGCGGACGCGGAGGGGCACCTGGGGCGCGCGCGCGGGGCGGTGGCGGAGGTGGCCGCCGATGCGGACGCCGCCCGTGCCGACCGGGACCGTGAGCGCGGGGAGCTGGCCCGGGAGGAGGCGGCCGTCGCCGCGTTGCGCCAGCGGCTGGAGTCGCCGGAGGGCCGGCAGGAGCGGGAGCGGTACCGGCGCCTGCGCGAGGAGGATACCCGCCTGCGCCGGGAGGTCGTGGAGGCGGAGAGCGAGGCGGCGCGCACGGCCGAACGCCTGGATCGCGCCGAGGCGAACCGGGCGGGTGCCGAGGATGGGGTGCGGGCGGCGGAGGGCCCCGAGGGCGAGGCGCGCCAGGCGCTGGAGAGCCAGCTAGCCGCCTACCCCACGCTGGCGTCGCAACTGGCAGCCCTGCGCTCCGGCACATCTGGACCGGAGGACGCGGCGCGGGCGCTCCTCGCGCGCCGGCGCGACGACGAGCGGCAGGCCCGCCGCATCGCCGATGACCTGGAAGCGGCGCGCGCGGCCCTCAGCGAGACGGCAGTCGAGACCCGGGCGGCCCTCGCCGACTACGCCCCAGACCCCGACCTGCGTCTGGGTCTGGTCCGCCTGCGCGCCGCGGGGACCGCGGTCTGGCCCGTGCAACTGCGCGAGGAACTGCAGGTGCGCCTGCTGGAGCAGGAGCAGTTGCTGCGGGCCAAGGAGCGCGAACTCTACGAGGACTTCCTCCTGCACCAGATGCGCGAGGCGCTGCACGCCCGCATCCGCGAGACCGAGGAATGGACGGAGGCCATCAACCAAGACCTGGGCGAGGCCCCGCTCGGCAGCGGGGAGGTCCTGGAGTTGCGGTGGTCCCCCGTGCCGGGGGCGGGAGTCGCCGCCCACCTCCGCCTGCTGCGCAGCGATCCGGCCATGCTGCGGCCCGAAGAACGGCAGGCCCTGGCCGACGCCTTTCGCGCCGAGGTGGAGCGGGTCCGGCGCGAGGAGCGCGAGCGGGCCGCGGACCTCAGCTTCGGCGAGGCCCTGGAGGAAGCGCTGGACTACCGATCCTGGTTTCACTTTGAGATCGTCAGCCGCGCCCCGCACCAGAAGGCCACCCTGATCGACGACCGCCGGTTCTCCACGCGCAGCGGAGCGGAGAAGTCGCTGGCGCTGGTGCTGCCCCTGGTCGCGGCCGTCTCGGCGCGCTACGACCTGGCCCGCCTGGAGGCACCGCGGCTGATCGCCTTCGACGAGGCCTTCGCCGGGGTGGACCCGCGCAACGTCGCCGAGTCGCTGCGCTTCCTCTGCCGCTTCGGCTTCAGTTGGGTCATGGCCAGCGAGCGGCTGTGGGGTGTGGGCGCCGCGTTGCCCGCGGCGGCCACGTACGAACTGATGCGCCGCAACAACGTCGTGGCCGCGCTGCCCTTCTTCTGGGACGGGGCACGCCTGCGCGATCTGGGGTCGGAACTCGGCGCCCGGGAAGCGGGGGAGGGGGAGCCGCCGCCAGCGTAGGGCCACGCGCGACGCACGTGGCGGATTCCCGGCGGGAAATGGCGGATCGCGTAAGCATTCGGTGAAGGGCGTGCCGAGCCGCTAGATGTGGCACACGCTCGCCGCGGGAGTGCCGTCGACCCACCAGACGTAGCGGCCCCAACGCAGTTCACCGAACAGGTGGCGGAGCGCCGTCCGGCCAATGCTTCAGCGGCAGCGCCGCGGGTGGCTCCCGGCCCCGTTGGCGTGGCCCGAGACGGGGATCCCGCTCCGGTCGACGCCAGAGAACGCACGAGCGCGCGTGCGCCAACCGTGCGGGGCGCGAAGGGCCGGCCCGAGCGGGCGCGGGGCCTGCGCGGCTGGCCTGGCCGCTTGGTCAACGGGCACCCCCCGGCGCCGCTCCGCAGCCGAGGAATCCGCAGGGCAACGCGCTGCTGCTTGTGCAGCCAAGGACGGTATCCGAGCAGGCGGGGGTGCGCGGCGGCATGAACGACGCGAACCGAGGCGGCGAGACGGCCCAAAGGGCGGAAAACCGCCCCACCGCGGCCCCACGTTCCACGGGGACCGGCGGGGCCCCGCTGGCCAACGTCGCCCCACCCCCTGCCGCCGCCCTGGATGACGTCACGACGACCGGCCAGGGGTCCGCGCCCTCCCCCACGCCTGCCACCAACCCCGCTGCCGGCGCGCTGTTAGAGGACCACGCCGGCGTCGACCACACCGCACCCCCGGGGCCCATGCCCGACCGCGCACCGGCCGTACGGCCCGCACCTGGCGCCCTGCCCGGGGCGCCCGTCCCCCCCCCTGTCCCCGCTGCGGGCGATGCCCTCCCCGCAGACCCGGCGCTGGCTCCCCTCCCCACGGCGCCCGCGGGGCCCGCCGCCAGCGAG
>DAHWHV010000064.1 GCA_027335545.1 Clostridia bacterium | reverse complement strand
GGCGGGGTGCAGCACGATGGCGTAGGCCCGCTTGGCCCCCGTGGAGGCGACGGCGGCCTCGAGCTGGCTCTCCAACTGGGCCTGCAGGCCGGGCAGGATCGTGAGGCGCAGATTCAGCCCGGGCCGGGCCGGCACCGTGGTGACGTGCGTGACGGGGATGCGCTGGCCCAGCGGGTCCACCTGCTCGATGCGATAGCCGTTGTGGCCGGCCAGGGCCCGCTGGTAGGTCTGCTCGACCCCGGCCACGCCGCCGGCCGCGTTGGTGAAGCCCAGGACCGACCCCATGAAGAAGCCCGCGGGGTAGCGGCGGATGGTGGATGCCTGCGTGTAGATGCCGGGGAGGTGCAGGTGGCCGATCGCCTGCGCCTGCGCCCCCGTGACGTTGCGCGCCACCACGGCGTACTGGCCCGGGGCGCGCAGCGCGGCCAGCAGGGGCCCGGCCGGGGTCCCCAGGACCTTGGCCAGGCTGGCGGCCTCCGCGCGCGGGTGCGCGACGAGCGGGGGATCGGTGGTGACGGTGGCCACGGAGACGGAGAGCGCCAGGACCTCGCCGTTGCGGGCCAGGATCTCCCCGCGCGGGGCCGGCAGGACCACGGTCCGCGTCCGTTCCGCCCGCCCGGCGGCCGCCAGCGCGGGCCCGGACACCAACTGGACCCACGCCAGGTGGACGCCCAGCACCACGAGCGCCGCCGCGAACCAGACCCGCGCCACCCTGGCCCGGCGCGCCATGCCCCCCCGGGGCAGGGGGTCGCGCGGCGGGCGCCGACCCTGGAACATCGACCTCACGCAGGCATCCCTGCCCCCCGTCCGTCACTGCGCCGCGGCAGGCGGACAGCGGAGGCATTCGGCCGCCGCCGGCGCCACCCCTGCCCGCGTGCGCCGCGGCCGGTCAGTCCCAGTCGTGGTGGTGGTGGTGGTGCCCCTCGCCATGGTGCTCGTGGTGCTCGCGTTCCCCCAGGGCACGCCACTCCGCCCGCATCCGTTCGCGCTCCGCCTCGGCCATCTCCCGGGCGGCCAGGTCGCGCAGGCGCCGCTCGAACCCCGAGAGGCCCGCGCCGGCCGCCGGCTCCGCCCGGTTGCGGCTGCCGCCCTCGATCACCTCGTCCAGGTCGCGCTCGCCGAGGACGCCCGGTAGGGCCAGTTCCTGCAGGGCCCCCAGGAAGTAGGCCAACGCGGCCCAGAGCAGGTCGGCGGCCTGGCGCGCCGACTCCGGCGGGAGGTTGGCCTGGACCAGGCCCCCCACCAGCAGGTCGGCGGAGTCGCGGTCCGTCGTCGCCTCGGCGAGCAGGGCCTTGGCCCGTGCGGCCTCGTCGCCGGCCGGCAGGATCTCGCCCTCGGCGAGTTCCCCCACGGCGCGCACGCCGCGCAACATGCCCGCCAGGTGGGAGACGGGTGCGGCGGCCCCGGTGGCCACGCGCCCGTGCAACAGCACGGGCAGGGCGACGTCCCGGGGCCCCCCCGGCACCAGGGACTCCTGCTTGGCCGCCGTGAGCAGGTCGGGGATCTGCTGGTAGAGGGCCTCGGCCTGGGTGACCGTCACCTGGGGCAGCGGCCCCGGCCTGGTCTCGTCGGCGAAGGCGTCCTCGACCAGTTTGTCGGCGAAGAGTTGCAGGCCGCGCGCCACATAGGAATAGGCCCGGGCCTTGCCGCCCGGGCCTGGTACCGCCGTCTGCAGATCGAGCACCTGGGCGCCGAGCCGGCGATAGCCGGCCAGGCCGGCCGTGCTCACGCCGTGATGCCCGAAGACACCCTCAAACCATGGCATTCCGCGTCCCCCCCGATGCCTTAGCCTAGCGCAACGGCTCGCGGAAGGGGAGCGGGGCCCACCGCACCCGGGGACACGGGCGCCGCGGCGGGTTGGGGCGACACGCCCCCCTGCATCTCTCCCGTTTGTGTCGGCGGTCGACCACACGGCAGATCCGGTGATCGAAGGCGGGGCGCCGGTCCGCGGGCGCGCGAGATGCGGGTGCGGTCCGAAGTCGGGCCGCGGCGTGCGAGCGGCGGTTGGGGGTCAGGTGCCCGACCCCGAGCCGGCGGCGAACGGCCGGAAGCCGGTCCCCGGCGCCGGGGAGTCGGGGAGCAGCGTGAAGTCGCCGGCCGCGGGGGCGGCAAACCGGGGATCGGCGACCAGGGAGTGCCGGTCCATACCGAGCGCCTGCCACTCCTCAAAGGTGCGTCCGCGGCCGCAGTCCAGCGGGCGCCCCGCGGCATCCCAGTAGAGGTTGTGGTCGAAGCGGGCCCCGGGCTCCTTCCAGTTGCCGTGCAGCAGGGGCCCGGCTTCGAAGCAAACGATGTTGTGCTCGAAGGTGAAGGAGGAGTGCTCCTCCAGGCGCGAGCGCTGGATCTGGCCCTCGGCGGCCAGGGCGAAGATGTTGTTGCGCACCATGTTGTCCCGACCGTAGTGCTGGTGGAAGCCCCCGGTCTTCGTGCGGTAGACGAGGTTGTCCTCGATGAGGATGCCGGTGCTGCCCTCGTCCGCATAGATGCCCCACCCGCCGTAGCCGTCCGAGCGGACGTCGTGGATGCAGTTGCCGCGGAGGACGGTCCCCGGCTGCACCCCGAGCGTGTAGATGCCGCCCATGTCGTTGAGCATGCCCTGGCCGATGTTGTGGATATGGTTGCGCAGGATGCGGTTGTCGCGCGCCTCGCACGGGCCATAGCCCCACGTCCAGCCGACGGAGACCCCGGTGTAGTAGAGGTCGTGGATGTGGCAGTCCGCCACGGTGTTGCCCGGGCTGTCGAAGATGAGCACGCCGACCCCCGCGTGGAAAAGGCGGCCGCCGTGCGCGATCTCGCACCGCTCCACCCGGGTGCGCGCGCTCCCCTGGGCCACCTTGATCCCGCCGGCGCCGAGATCCGCCAGGCGGCAGTCGGCCACCGCGGAATCCAGGCACCCGGGCCCGACCTCCAGGGCGTAGGTGCCGCAGTGCTCGATGGTGCACCCCTGCAGGCTGCACGAGCGGGCAGCGCGCAACCGGACGGCGGCGGGCACGTCTGAGGCCGCCTGGCTCGTGCCGCCCCTCCCGCCGGGGGGCAGTTGCCACTCGGCGTGCGCGAAGCCGAGGCCCCGCAGGGTGACCCCCTCCGCCCCGTCCACGCTCAGGAGCTCGGAGAGCACCGGCGCGACCACGGGCGTCGAGGCCGGGTCCTCCCCGGGCAGGGGCAGGTAGTAGAGCGTGCCGGAACTCCGGTCCAGGTACCAGTCGCCGGGCTCCGTGCAGGCCTCGAAGACGTTGTTCAGATAGTACCGGGGGCCGAGCCCCCGGTAGTCGTCCGTGAGGCGGAAGATGCTCGTGCGGCTGGTGGTGGCCAGGGCCGCCGCCTCGTCGACCGACTCCAGCGGCAGATGCGAGTCCACCCAGAAGTGCAGGGCCACCGCCTCAACGTCGTGCAGGTTGGTCCAGCCGGCGCGGACATCACCCGGGGCGAAGGCGAAGCGCGACTGGCCCCTGTTCCAGGGCGTCTTGTCGTCGATGTCTGGGCTGCCGACCATCCGGTAGACCCCGGTCCGGGGCAGGCGCGGCCGCAGGCGCCGCTCGCCGCCCACCCACAGCTCGTGGAAAACGAGGTCGCCCGCGTCGGCGACCCAGCCCGGCCGGCCGTGGACCACCCCCGTGCGCCACGGGCCCATCCGCCGCCCGCCGCTCAGGATGGGGCGCTCGCCTTCCCACGCAGAGAGCGTCAGCCCCGAGTGCGCCGCCGTGAGGCGCAGGGGCGCGCGTAGCTCGTACGTGCCGCCCCGCAGGTGGATCGTGGCGGGGGCGCCCGCGACCGCCGCCAGGGCATGCTCCAGCGTGGCCCAGGGGCGGTCGGGGCCGGTGCCGGCATCCGCGTCGCTGCCGCCGGGCGAGACGAAATACGCCATGGGCACTCACCTGTCTCCCGGGCGGCGCCGCGCGCAATGGCCGCCCGGCCCTCCGCTTCAGGGCATGGCCGCGATCTCCTCCTGCGGATTCCGCTCATGTCGGCCACTGGGGAGGGGCGTAGGTGGAGGGGGTGGGCCGGGACGGGCGAGGCGACGCCGCCCGTCCCGGCCGTGGGCGTTCAGACCCGGTCCTTGCGGCTGGTGCGCAGGCAGCGGGTGCAGATGCGCACGCGGCGGCTCCGACCCCCGACCTCGAGGCGGACCGTCTGCAGGTTGGGCTCGAAGCGGCGCAGATTCTTGATGTTGGAGTGGCTCACGGCATGGCCCGACACCGGGTCCTTGCCGCAGAGCGCGCAACGCTTGGACATGGCCTTGACCTCCCCACTGGTCTCCCGGGTGGGGCCCGCGGCGGCGCCGCACCGACCCCAGAGCGCTGGCGCCCCGGAGGCGGCACCGCAGCAGCACCCGCTATGCTAGCATGGCGGCGGCGGGGCCCACAAGGCGGCGCCGTCCCGGACCCAGGGACGCCGCGCCGTCGCCGCTCCAATGGGCGCCGCTCCAATGGGCGCCGCTCAATGGGCGCCGCTCAATGGGCGCCGCTCCACTGGTCGCCGTGCGCGGGGGCGCCGCTTGGGCGGTCGCCCGGTCGGTCGTCTGCCGCGCGTCGCACCTCGGCCCCGCGCGCAACACCAGCGGTGGTGACGCCGCGCGACT
>DAHWHV010000297.1 GCA_027335545.1 Clostridia bacterium | reverse complement strand
GCGCGCGCCAGCAAGGCCGCCGGGTGGTCGGGCCGGGCCGCCAGGACCTGCGAGCAGTCCTCCACGGCGCGCAGGCGCCTGGCCTGGGCGGTCGCTTCGCCGTCCTGGAGGCGGGCCAGCCCGCCCAGGGCCCGGGCGCGCCCCAGCAAGCGGCGCGCGCTGGCCGGGTCGTCATCGACCGCCCGCTCCAGATCCGCCAGGGCCTCCCCCCAGGCCTGGAGGGCCCCGGACACGTCGCCAGCGCGCTCGAGCGCTTCGGCCCACTCGCCGCGCGCCTCACCGCGAAGCGCGAGCACGTCCTCGCGCCCGCGCCAGCCCGCCGTGTCGATCGCCGAGTCCAGGTCTGCCAGTGCCTGGCGCCACACCAGCGCGCCGCGCGCGTCACCCTGCTGAGCCAGGCGGCAGGCGGCGACGACCCGGGCGTCGGCGCGCGCCACCAGGGCCGCCAGGTTGCGGGGCTGTGCCTGCAGGACCGCCGTGGCGCCGGCGATGGCGAGGTCGGCGTGCACCGCGGGGTTGTCGCCGAGCCGGGCCAGGGCCGTTGCCTCCATGGCCTGGCGCAGCAGCGGCGGGGGCCAGGCGGGGCGGAGGCGCAGGGCGCGAGCGCAATCGGCCAGCGCCTCCTGCCGGAGGGGGACCTCTACCGAAGGGGTGCCCGCGCGGTGGGCGATGGTCGCCAGGTCACCGCGCACCTCGGCGCGGTGCAGGCAGGCCTCCGGGGCGTGCGGCCGCAACTCCAGCGAGCGGTCCAGGTCGGCGAGCGCCGCCTCGAGCCACGGCTGGGCTTCCTTGTCCTCCAAGGCCGCGCGCATGCCCACGTGGGTCATGGCCCGTTCGTGGAGGACCTCCGCCCGCCGGGGTTGCGCCGCCAGGACCCGGCCGTATTGGGCGGCGGCCGCCTCCAGCAGGTCGGGGCGCGGCCGCGCGCCTTGCTGGGCGGCCAGTGCCCAGGCGAGGTTCTGCAGGACCAGGGCATGCTCGCGCCAGAGTTCGGGGTCTCCGGGGTCCAGTTCCTCCGCGCGGGCGTATGCCGTCCGCGCCTCCTCCAGCGTGGCCAGCACGCCGCCCAGGCCCCGGCCGCCGGGACGGGCCGCCGCTACCCGGAGGAGGATGCGGCCCCGCAGGGCCCAGAGCTGGGCGCTGCCGGGGGCCTGACGCAGGCCCCACTCGACCACGCGGCGGGCGAGCAGGGCCTGACCCGCGCCGAGCAGGTAGGCGGAGGCCGTGCGCACGGTGAAGACGAGCAACTCGGTGAACACATCCACGCCCGGGCCATTCGCGGGCCGGGTCGCCATACCCTGGCGGGGTCGCGTCAGTGCGCCGTCAAGCGGAGGACCATCGCCCCGTATTGGGGTACCACGAGCTCCAGGGGGATGCCCAGCGGCAGGCGCAGCGAGGCGCGTGCCCCGAACGGTCCCAGGTGCGTGGCCGTGGCGCCGCAGGCCGGGGTGGCCGTGAAGACCCCCACCGCCCGCCAGCCCGCGGCCTCGGCCTGGCGCACGAAGCCGGCGGCCCTGCGGAGGTTGCGCGCGTCGACCGCCGGCGGGACCTGCCGGCGGCTGGACGCGGTGGCGGCCAGGGCCGCTGTCCCCTGGAGCACCGTGATGGGCTGCGCGGCCGTCCACTGGGTGACGACCCAGACGTGGCGCAGGCCCCGGGCCCGGCGGCCGGAGATCACGGGGGCCGGCACGACGCCGAAGAGGGGCACGGCGGGGCCGAAGGCCTGGAACGTATAACCCCCGGCCAGCGCCACGGTCCGCCAGGCGCCGCTGGCGCGGCTGGGGACGAGCCGGCTCTGGACGTGGACCGCTCCGCGCTCCAAGGCTTGCCCGTAGGTGACCACGAGGGTACGGGTGCGCACGGCCAGGGTCACGCCGGGGGCGCCGGTGGGCGGCAGGGCCCCGGAGGCCGGGAACAGCCCGGCGAGGGGAAACGCCGGATTCAGAAAGCCGGGCAACCGGGAGCCCGCGTTGAAGGGGCGCGGGCAGCGCCCGGCGCGGGTGCCGGGCCTGGGCCCGCACGCGGTGAGGAGCAGGAGCGCGGAGACCAGCACGGCGGCCCGGCTCCTTCGCCCACCCCCTGGTCTTGGGCCTGGCGCCGCGGCCAGGCCACCACCCCTCGGGGTAGGGGGGGCGCCTCTGGCGCCCTGCGTCGGCCTCCGAGGCGTTCCCTGGCGTGGGGGTCGGCGGTGCGGCAGGGTGCGGGCACCTCCTTGCGCGGTTCCGACGGGGCGGTCGGGCGGTGGCGGGGGGCCGTGCCGCCCACCGCGCGACTCCCCCTGGCGGCTGGGCCCGGTTGCCCCGGGGCCCGCGGGTCGCTGGCGCGGCTCCAGGGTCGCCGACCACCCCGCCCGCCGCCACAGGGGCGTTTCAGCAGAAACGTAGCACAAGCCGCACCCCCGGGAACAGGGTCCCCGGCCAGCCTGGGCGCGGCGGCGCCGGCCCGCGCCGTCGCGGCGATGGGGACGGCCCTCGGATGCGCTCCAAGGGGAGGTGCCCGCCCAGGGCGCGCGTCGCGCCGCACCGCTCCCCAAGTGGCCCCCAGCCCCTCCTTCCTCAGGCGGGTGCGCGCAGGGGGCGGCCGACGCACCCAGGGCCGGTCCCCGGTCCCCCCTGGACGGCGGCGGCAGCAGGAGATACCATAATGGTGCTCCGGTGGCGATGCGGTGGGGATTCGGTAGCGGTCCGGTCGTCGCTGGGTGGTCCTTGGCTCGTCGTCATTGGGTGGTCGGGGTGGTATCCGGTCGGTGTTCGAAGCCGCGCCGCCGCGGTGGCGCCTGTCTGGGGGGACGTCCATGCCCGAGGACCGCATCCTGACCAACGTGCGGCTGAAGCCCGCGGAACACCGTGCCGCCAAGGAGCGCGCCGCGGAGTTGGGTGTCCCCCTGGCGGAGGTGCTGCGCCGCGGGCTGCGCGCCGTGCTGGCGCAGGGTGGGGAGTCGGCGGGGGCGGGGGAGTCGGCGGGGGCCTATCGGGCGCGGCCCAGCCCTGCGCCACCGGGTCGCGGGCTCGGCTCCCCCGGTGAGGAGGGGGAACGACTCGCCGTGCTCGCTCGCACCGCGGGGGCCCTGCGCGGTCGCCAGGCGTGGGCCGCCGGGGACCCGACGGGCGCGGGGCCGTGGGGAACGGACGGCGCTCCGGGTGGCGAGGCCCCGTGATGCTGCTGCTGGATGCCTCGCTGCTGATGGGTCACCTGCGGGGCGATGCGGCCTGCACGTCGTTTCTGCGCGGGCACGTCCAAGGCGGGAGCGAACTGCGCATCAGCGCCGTGGCCTGGGCGCAGTTGATGGCGGGGGAGGGACTGGACGGGGAGGCGGAGTCCGTGGTCTGCGACCTCCTCGGCCTCTTCCAGACCCAGCCGGTCGGTGCGGCGATCGGTGCCCGCGCCGGGCGGCTACTGCGGGACCACGGCGGGGAGACGGCCCTGCCGCCGGCCGACGCCCTGGTGGTGGCGACGGCCCTGGAACTGGACTGTCCGCTGGCGACGGCGCCCTCCCGCCACCTCCCGGCCGTGGCGGGCCTGGTGTTGGTGCGGCCGTTCCCGGGCGGGTCGTGAAGCCGGCGGGCACCGAGCGGCGCTGCGTACGCGCCGGTCCGCGTATGGCCCCCGGCCCGCCGTCAGCGACCGCAGCAGGGCATCGACGCTGCGCGGCGCCTGCTCGGTGGCGGCGCATCCGCGCCTTCAGCGGCAGGGTCCGCTCCGAGGACGCGGATGCCCAGTGCACCGGCCGGGGCCCGGCCCGTCGCCGCACGGCCGTGGCGGCGGTTGCGTTCGCAGGCCGCAGGGCCCTGGAACGCAACCGCGCGCGATCGGCCGTCAGGCGGGCAGCGGCAGGTCCACGGTCCGGCCGGTTTCCAGGGCCCGGTTGACGGCCAGGGAGAGTTCGACCGCCTCCACCCCCTGGGTGTAGGGGCAGCGCACCCGGGTGGCGTCCTTGGCGCGGACGGCCTCCAGGAAGGCCGTGAGCATATCCGCCTCGGAGTTGTTTTGGTTGATCCAGGTGGTGCTGCCCTCGGCAGTGGTCAGCGTCACGGACCGGCGCCGCTGATACCTGAGGTTGCCGTCCCGACAGAAGACATCCAGTCCCGCCGGCACGCCCTGCCCCACCTGGAGGTAGCAGGCGGAGGCGACCACGGCGACGACGCCCCCGGCGAATTCGATCGTGGCGGCCGAGGCGTCCTCGATGTTCCGGACCCCATCCGGCGGGATCAGGCCGGTGAGGCCCGCGGCGTAGATGCGGCGGGCGGGACCGAAGAGGTGGCGCGCCAAGTCGAAGACGTGGGTCGTCTGCTCGACCGCCTGGCCGCCCGACTTCTCCTTGCGGACCCACCAGCCCGAGGGGCTGCCCCCCATCCAGTAACCGAAGGCCAGGCCCGCGCGTCGGCGCGCCACTTCGGCCTCCAGGCGCTCCACGATGTCCAGGTAGCGCTCCTGATAGCCGACGGAGGTGATCAGGCCCTTGGCCGCCACGGCGGCGGCGATCTCGCGCGCGTCGCCGATGTCCAGATGGACGGGCTTCTCCAGCCAGAAGGGCGTGCCGGCCTCCACGCACGCCCGCTCCGCGTCGCCGTGGCCGAAGGGCGGCAGGCCCATGAACACCGCATCCGGCCTGGTGGCCTCCAGCATCCGCCGCACATCCGTGTGGGCGGACCCGCCGAACTCGGCCACGCGGGCCGCGCCCGCCTCGGGCGCCAGGTCGCAGAAGGCCACGATCTCGCAGTCCGCCATGCCGTGGATGCGCCGGATATGGCCGGTCATCCGCCGACCGACCCCGACGAAGCCGATGCGCATCGGTCCCACCACCATTCTCAAGACGAAGATCCTACGCAGGGTCGGAGCAGGGGAGCAGTAGACCCGGCCCAGGGCCTCCGGCCCCCCGCCGCCGCGGCCGCCGCCAAGGGCTCCTTGGGCGAGGCCGGCTCCGCTTCCCGCCATGGCCGAGCGGCGCGCGGCCGGGTCCGGGGTCCAACCGCCTCGGACGGCGCCGTCCGAGGCCCGGATGCACCGCTGCCTTCGCGCGCCCCCGTGGGCCTCCTGCCGTCCGTTGTGCGAAGCGGTGGGACCCCGGGTCGGTACCCGGCGCGCCCGCGCCCACTGCTGTACTCTGGGGGGGTGTGGCGCAGGCCGCCCGATCCCCGGGCGGGCGCCGCCAGGGCCTTTGTTGCAGCGCCCACCCCAGTGGGCTGCTGGCCGGCGTGGCGAGGCTTCGGCTGTCCCTCCTGCCCGCGGGTCGGCAGTGACTGGGTGCGCCGCCCTCCGGGGAGGCCTGGAGGTCCGGGCCGACCCCGGCCGGCGCTGGGCCCCGACCCGTCCCGGGGGTTCGCTCCATCCCGGGCATCTCGGTCCCAGGAGAGGGGGACTCGGCGCGACGGTCGGGCCGACCGACCGGAGGCCGGGGAGCGATGCAGGGGAAGTCGGGGCGCCGGTCCCGGACGGGCACGGAGGAGCCGGACCTGCGTGTGGGGCTGGCCTTGGAGCGGACGCTCCTCTCGTGGGTGCGGACCGGCATCTCCCTGATCGCCCTGGGGGTCGTCCTGGCGAAGTTTGTCCTGTTCTTGGGGAAGCTGGGCCTGCGCGTCCACGGGGGAGCGAACACAGAGCGGCTGGGCGTGGGCCTGGTCGTCGCCGGTGGCGCCCTGGTCGCCTTCGCCGGCTTCCGGCACGTCCAGGCCC
>DAHWHV010000038.1 GCA_027335545.1 Clostridia bacterium | reverse complement strand
GTGTACGCGACCGACGTGAACGGCTCCGCCTACCTGTTCAACGCGACGACGGGCGACCTGGTGCATGAGATGATCTCGTACTCGTCCTCCGCCAACATCGTGTCCCCCGCCGTAAGCGGGAACTACCTGTACCTAGTGGTGGGCGCGTACGGGCTGATCTTTCGGTTGGACCGACACACGCTGCGGTACGCCAACTTCGCCCCCGCGCGCCTTGACAGCGTGACGCAGGCCTCGGCGATCACGGTGGTGCGGGACCAGGGCCTGCCGCCCGAACTGTTCTACGCCACGGTCGATGGCGGTGTCAGCATCGCGGTGCCCGGCCCGGCCGGGCAGAGCGCCCCCGCCGGCCAGTACACGATCCGCCAGATCGGCGCCTGGACCGGGGCGCCCGCCGGCGGCACATACAACTGGACCGCCGCCGTGGTGGACGGCCGCGATGTCCTCCTCTGGAGCGACGGCGCGGCGACCACTTGGCAGCAGCAGAACGCCCCCGCCGCTTCCCAGCCGGCCGGGTTCGGCGCGGTGCCCGGCGGTCTCCAGATCTATCGCCTGCTGCCGCGGCTGACGGCTCTGGTGACCCCGACGCTGCTGACGGTGCGGCAGGGCACGGCGTACCTGGACATCCTGGCCGCGCCCGGCTCCACGGTGGCGGCCTCCGGCGGCCCGTGGGGCCGGCTCAAGGTCCGGCCGGACACCGTGGCCGCGGCGGCCTGTCCCGCCGCCCTCACCGCTCAGCAGGGTCCCAACTTCGGGGTGTTCCCGCAGGCAGGCGGTGCGTCGGTCGGGCCGGTCGGCGGCTGCGGCCCGTTTTCGCAACGCTCGGGGGCCCTGGCGCAGTACGCCCAAGCCTACGGCACTGGGAGCCAGCCGGCGTATGCGGGCCTCCTGCCCGCGGCCTGGCAGGCCGCCGGGGTCGGATACACGGCCTGGCAGGCGGCCATCCCCGCTCCGTCGACCGAGGGCGCCTTCCCCCTCACCGTCACGGCCACGCTGCCCGACGGCAACAGCAGCAGCGAGCGGGTGTGGCTGGTGACGGCCTGCCCCGCCGGATGGGGGGCGGATACCTCGGGGGCCTGCACGATTAACGTGCAACCCGCGCACAGCGCCTGGGGCGACAAGTTCCCCCCGGCAGGAGACAAGTGCCCCCCGAACATCGCCCCGGGCGTCAACACCATGACACAGCAGGAGTTCAATCTCCTCTGCATGCCCCTGGTGCCCTGGCTCACCGACCAGAACGTGATCAACTGTTATGGCTCCTGGTGGAATTGGATCAACCACTGGTACGTCAAGAAGTCTTGCGTCATGCCGGGCTACGGCAAGTATGTCGGCCCGAACGGGCCATGAGGGGGCGGTGCGCGTGCTTGGTCAGCTCTTCGGTTCGCTCTTCGGGACCCTTGGTGTATGCGTCCTGCTCGGCCTGTACTGCCTGCCCGGCCTCATCGCCTATCGACGCCGTCATCCCAAGCGGGGCGGGATCGTCGCGCTGAATCTGCTGCTGGGGTGGACGTTCCTCGGGTGGGTCGCCGCCCTGGTGTGGGCCCTGGCCTGACCCGGGAGACGCGGCGATCGGGGGGAGACACGATGGGGCGGCGGTTCGGTCTCGGCGAGGGGGCCCCGGCGGGCGGACCTGGCGTCCTGGTCCTCTGCGGTGAAGAGTCCGGCCAGTCGCTAGTCTTCAGCGCTCTGGCGACCGGCCTTGTCCTGCTTCTGCTGTCTTTCGGCGCGATCGGGGCGGCCTTTCTCATCAGCGCCCGCGCCGCGCTCGCCAAGGCGGCCGACGCCGCGGCGCTGGCCGCCCTGGAGCAGACATCCGCCAGTGCAACGCTGCAGGTGTCCTACGTCGACTACACCTGCCAGTGGAGTTACCAGTGGGGGTCTCAAGGGGGATACCCCCAGAGGTCCGGCTCCCTCTCCTGCACCAGTTCGCCGGGGCAGACAACCGAGGCCGCGGGCGGCGTTGGGGCCTTTGCTGCCGGCTCCAGCGGGACGTTCGGCCCGCTGCCCGGGTGGGCCGCGGGGGTCGGCTGCATCGGGACCGTCTGGCCCGGGACGGTGGCCGGCGCCGGGACCTATCGCATCTGCACGGGGCAGCAGGTCATGGCGGCGGGGCTATCCGAGCCCGGTCGGATCCGGATGGATCGGGCGGCGGAACAGTGGCTGCGGGCCAATGTGCAAATGGACGCTGAACTCTACGGGGCCAGCGTCACGAACCTCGCGGTCGGTCCGGACGGGCAGGTGACGGTCACCGCGGAGGCCGACGTGAGGCCGGGGCTGCTGATGTTCCGGCGGGTGCGCGTGGCGGAAACCGCCTGGCCGGGGCAGTTGGGCTGAGCGCACCTGGGCGGGAGCGCCACGCATACGTGCGAGGCCCTGTGACCTGGGGAGCCGCCGGGTGGCCCTCCTGTCGGCGCCGGCGACGCGACTGTCGCCCCAACCGTCACGCCGGTCATCGATGTCACCGAGTTCTGCGAGATCGCGGACAAGGCCGGGAGTCCCGGTGGGCCGGCGGGGCTGCGTTTGGGTAGCGGGTGCGCATAACGCTGGCCACGCGTCGCGGACGGACGGGGAGTAGGGGAGGGGACGTCTACGGTCGGGTGCTGGACGCGGTACGGCCTTGTGGCCTCGTGGCGCTCGGTCGACCCGGCGCGCAATCGCGACCGGTACTACTCGCTCCGCTGGCAGCCCAGCATCTTCGGCCCCTGCCTTCTCGCAGAGTGGGGCCGCGCCGGGACACCGTCCGCCCGCCAACGTGCCTGGTGGCCCACCGACGTAGCGGAGGCGGCGCGTATTGAGCACCGCGTCATCCAGCGGCGGGCCGCCCATAGTTACACATGTGTCGCCCGGGGCCCGGCCTGGTCGTCGGAGACGGAACGAGGCGAAGCCGAAGGGCATCATCCACGCGCCGGCACGCGCCGGCGCAACCCGGGCCGGCCGGCATAGTCAAGCCTTGGGGCTGTAGAGGGGCCGCGGAATCGCTCTCCTTCCGTGCGTGCCGGGCCTGTTGCCCCCCCGCGTCCTCCCCAGCGCCGGCGCGGGGACGGGCGATGGGGGAAGAGGTAACGAGGGGCACAGCCAGGGGCGCGCTGCCCCCGGTCCCCCGCCCTCTACTGCCTGCTCCGCCCTGGTCTCGCCATTCTACCCTGGCGCCATGGGAGACGGGTCAAGGGCGGCCGTTCGCTGCGCGAACAGCCGTCGCCCGCCTCGGCACCGCTCCCGGCCCTGCCGCCCTCCGGGCCTCCCCAGGGCCGGGCGTTGCCGGGTGGCCGGCTTCGCCCTGGACCCGCCCCCGCGCCAGATGTTCCGCGTCTCCGCCAGGGCGGCACGCAGCCGCCCGGTGGAGGAGGATGTCCCGTGCCCCGTCCACAGCACAGCGTCCGCGTGTACACCTACCCCGCCGACCCCGCCCAGCTCGCCGCCGGCCGGCTCGAACTCGTCCGCATCTACCACTACGACACCTGCAAGTACTTCGCCCGCCACGACCGCGGGTGCTTCGTCCGGGTGCCTGACGATGGCCCCTTCGTCCGGTTGCCCGGCCGACTGCCCCGCACGGTCGCCATCCAGCGCGGGTACGGCCTGCTGCGCTACGAGCGGATCGACGGCATCTCGGAGGAGGCCATCGCCTGCCGGATCATGGACGACACGCACAGCTACGCCTACCGCGCGGCGGCGGAGGGCATCCGCCTGGCGCTGCGGGACATCCAGCCCGTGTACGTCTCCTGCCAGCGCAGAGGTGGGCGGGGGTAACCCCGCCCCGACCCGCGCCGGTTGCGCCCCGGCGCGCGGCGTGTTAGGTTGGCTGCGGTTCACGCTGCGACTGGCGTGATGCGTCTCCGCCCGACCGTCCCCCGGCGTGCTCCTGCGCCGGGGGACTTTCTGCTTTCTGGGGGGGGTGCGCCCATGGTCCAGACGGAGTGGGAAGACGCGATCC
>DAHWHV010000019.1 GCA_027335545.1 Clostridia bacterium | reverse complement strand
GGCGACGTGCCCCCCTCGGTCTGGAGCAACACCGTCGCCTCCTACGACATGCCCCCCGGCTCCGTCTTCAAGCCCTTCACGGCCTCCGTGGGCCTGGAGACGGGGGTCGTCGCCCCCACCACCCCGTTCTACGACCCGGGGGTTCTGCTGGTCGACGGCGTCCCGCTGCACAACTGGATGCGGCTCCCCCGCCACACGAACTTCCTGGCCGCCTTCGAGGAGTCGGCCAACGTCGTCTTCGGGCACGTGGGCCTGCGCATCGGCGCCCCGCGCTTCTACCACTACCTGCAGGCCTTCGGGCTCCTGGGCCTACCCGGCGGGGACATGCCCGACCAGCAGCCCAACATCATCGCCCCCCTCGCCCAGGCCAACGCCCTGACGCTGGCCTCGGAGTCCTTCGGCGAGTCGCTGGCGGTGTCGCCGCTGTCCCTGATCACGATGGAGAACGTCGTGGCCGACGGCGGCCTGCTGATCCAGCCCCACGTGGGCAGCGCGCTACTGGGCAGCCGCGGCCAGGTGGTGCGGCGCATCCGCCCCGTCGTCGTGCGCCGCGTCATCCCCGCCCGCATCGCGGCGGCCGTGCGGGGCATGATGGTGGACGTGGCCCGCTTCGGCACGGGCGAGCGAGGCCTCATCCCCTGCTACGACGTGGCGGCCAAGACCGGCACCTCCAACATCTACGGCCCGCACGGCGTGACCAACCAGTTCATCGCCTCGTTCGTGGAGATGGCGCCGGCCTCCAAGCCCCAGGCCCTGGTCCTGGTGCAACTCTACGACCCCCGCCCGCCCTTCAACGACGGCGGCGAGGTCGCCGCGCCCGTCGCCCAGTACCTGCTGGCCAACGCGCTGCACCTGCTGGCCGTGCCACCGCACTGCACGGCCGGCAACCGCGCCGCTCCCCTGCCGGGGAGCGCGGGGTCGACCCTGCTGACGCTGCAGATGGTGACCATGCCGGCGATCGAGGGCCTGCCGCCCCAGACCGCCGCGACCCGGGTGCGCGCCCTGGGCATCTTCCTGCACCTGCACGGCAAGGGCCCGCGCGTGCTGCGCCAGAACCCCCCGGCGGGGGCCCAGGTCCAGAAGTGGACAACCGTCCAAGGGTACACGCAGCCGGGCGCGCTGGTCCCGGCGTCCTTCGTGGTCGTGCCCGCCCTGCACGGCCTACCGCTGAGCGCCGCCGCCGCCCGCCTCGCCGCCGCGGGACTGGCGTTGGACGCGACCGGCGTGGGGGCGGTGTCCGGCCAGGCCCCGGCGGCGGGCACGCACGTGGCGCCGGGGAGTGCGGTGGCCGTCCAGTTGGGGTAGGACGGGGCCGCAAGCGTCCGCGCTTGCGGCCCCGTCTCCCGGATGCCGTTGCCCGCGTTCCGCCCCACCCACTGCCCCCCTGGTGGGGCGGGGACCCCCGGCGGCCTTGCGCAGCGGCGCCCAAGCGCAGGGCCCGGCCCCCTCTTGCCCTGCCCACCGCCGCGGGTGCCCCGCGGGCTCCGAGCCTGCGGCCGCTACGCCGGCCCGCCGTGGCCCCCCGCCGTCCCGCCCCCCGGACGCGCCCGCCCCGGCGCGCCCGCTTGCGCCGCCGCATGGGCTTGCGCGTGCGCCTCCATCGCCCCGAGTTCCGCGGCGGTGAAGCGGTAGCGGCGTCCGCAGAAGTGGCAGACGACCTCCGCCCCCCCGTCCTCCACGCGCATGGCCCGCAGGTCGGCGGCGGGGAGCCCACGCAGGACACCCACCACGCGGCGGCGCCCGCAGCGGCAGCGGAAGCGGAGGGGCCGGCGCTCCAGCACGCGTGGGGCGAACCCCTGCAGCGCAGCCTCCACCAACTGCTCGGGGGCGGCCCCGGCGTCCAGGGCGCGGCTGATGGCGCCGATCCCCTGGGCGTTGGCCTGCAGCCGCTCGGCCACGCCCTCTGCGGCGCCAGGCAGGAGTTGCACGATGAGCCCGCCGGCCGCCCGCACGCGGCCGCCGCGCCCGACCAGCACGCCCAGGGCCACCAGGGAGGGCACCTGCTCCGAGCGCAGGAAGTACGAGGCGAAGTCCTCGGCGATCTCGCCGGAGACCAGGGGCGCGCTGCCCGTGTAGGGCTGGCCCAGGCCTGACTCCCGCGTGACGCGCAACACTCCGTGGCGACCCACGGCGCCGCCCACGTCGAGCTTGCCGTCCGGACGCGGCGGCAGGTCGACTTGGCCGTGCACGGCGTAGCCCCGCACGTCGCCATCCGGCGTCGCCGCTGCCAGGATGCCGCCCAGGGGCCCGTCGCCGGCGACCCGGACGGTGACGCCCCCGGCCTTGAGGGGCAGGGCCAAGAGGGCCGTCGCCACCAGCACCCGGCCCGTCGCCGCGGCGGCGGTGGGCCACAGGTCCTGCCGGCGGCGGGCCTGCTCGCAGAGCCGGGCACCGGAGGCCGCGAAGGCTAGGACGCTCCCGTCCGCCGAGGCGGCCCGGATCGCCTCGTCGCCCCCCTGGACCGCCGCGGAGCCCGTCCCCGCCTCTCCGTCCGACCCGTCCAACCCGTGCGACCCGTCCAACCCGCCCAACCGGCCCTGCCCCCCCTGCGTGCCGTGCCCGCCGCCCCTGGGGGCGCCCGCGCCGGGGGGCGGGTCCCGGCAGCCAGCCGGGCCCGAGGCGCGAACCACCCGGGCGTCGGCCGCGCCTCCGCCCCGGGGCCGTCGGGCCCGGTGGTCCCGGCGCACCGGCCGCGCGGACCG
>DAHWHV010000596.1 GCA_027335545.1 Clostridia bacterium | reverse complement strand
CCCCGCCGCCCGCCAGCCCCACCAGGGTCAGCAGTGCCGCCGCGGCCAGCAGGGGCACGGGCGCGGGGGCGGTGGCCGGTGCGGCGTTCCGCCAGGCGAGCCAGGCGAGGGCGGCCGTGCCCGTGGCCGCCAGGAGCAGGCCCGCGGGCAGCCACCCGTCGGCCGCGCTCCAGTCCGAGGCCCGCGGCAGCGGTAGGACCGAGGCGAGGCGGGTTGCCAGGCGAGGGCGAGGGCCTGCGACGTCAGGCGAGGCGGAAGCCCGCATCCCGGCCCACCTCCCAGACGCGCAGGAGGCCGGCGCCGGCCCGTTCGGCCGGAGCTCCCTCGCGCCGCTCGGCGCAGAGGACGGTGACCGGGTGGCCGCGGCACTGCCAGGCGGCCGCCAGGGCGCGTAGCGCCGGAGTGTCGCGCGGCACGATCCACACGGCCTGCGCCCCCCACGGAAGGTGCGGCGCCAGCAAGGCGAGGAGGTCGGCAAAGACCGGGGCCCCGCCCGGCTGCAGGGCGGCCAGCAGCCGCAGCAGGGCCCGCCGTCCCGGATCGCCGGAGCGGGGCGCGAGCCACACGACGCGTGCGGGCGCATCGTGCGGCTGCCCGGACTCGTCGTGCCGGCGCAGCCCTGCCCAGGTGCCAACGGCGAGCGGCCGGCCCCCCAGGCGCGCGTCGCAGATCAGCGAGGCGCAGAGGGAGATCGCCAACTCCATCCCATCTCCGGTGGTGGGCCGGTACCAGGCCGTGCCGTCCAGGTCGAGGAGCAGGCAGGTCGCGCGCTCGCGCACGCGCGGGATGTCGCGCACGAGGAGACTCCCGTGGCGGGCGCTGGCCCGCCAGGCGATATCTCGCTGGCCGTCTCCGTGGCGGTAGGGGCGCACGCCGGCCGGCAGGTCGTCGGGGAAGGGGCTGACGGGGTCCCGATGCGGGCCCTCCGGCAGGCGATGGGCGGCGGGGAGGAGCGTGACAGGCCTGACGGCGGGATAGACCACCAGGTCGCGGAAGGGTGGGGTCTCGCGCTGCAGGCGCTGCAGCCCGAACCAGTCGCCGCCGCGCAGCACGAGGCGGCCGAGGGGGTAGATGCCCCGGGTGCGCGCGTGCCAGGAGACGGCCACGGTGCGGACGGCCCCGCCCGGGAGCCACTCCACACGGCGGAGGCCGCCCGCGAAGGCGTCGGGCTGGAGGGATTCGATCTCGACCCAGGGGATCGGCCACCACGAGGGGTTGGCGATCTCCGCGCGGGCCTGCACCCACTCGTGCGCGAACACTGCGGGCCGGGAGAGGCGCAGGCGCAGCCGCACACGCGGGAAGGCAGCGACGATCGCCAACCGCCCAGCCAGCCAGAGCCCCCCTGCGAGCAGGAGCCAGGGGTCGGCGGTGCGCCCGCCGATGAACACCGCCAGCAGGAGCAACACCCAGAGCATGCGCCGATGCGTGAGGTGGAACGCGCCGCGGAAGATCCAGCGGTCCACGTAGGTGCCCCCCCCTCCCGGGCGCGCGTGGGCGGTGCGGCTGAGCGGGCGGCGGGCGCGAGCGGGCCGAAGGAGCGGACTTCCCGAGAGGTCCACAAGACGGGTTCGGTGCGGGTGGGCGCAGGCCTAACGGCCGCCGGGGTTAGCGTTCAATTCTCGACGAGTGCTACCGGAACCTGTCAAGCCGGTTGAGGCAACTTCCTGTTCCTGAACTCGTTTAGGGTCGTTCAGTCGGCAGCCGGGTCATCGGTCACAGGCCAACCGGGCCGACTGACGCCGGAGTGAAACAGCCGTAGAAACGGGGTCTCATCGATCATCGCCAGCAGGCGCTTCTGGACGGCTAGGTCGGGATCGGCGGTCAACCGATCCAGGTGTCGCGGGCGGCGACCGCCTTGGCCGCCGCGGCGAACAGGAGGCCACCGAGAATGCGCGGGCGGCCGGAAGCTTGGTCGCGCACCCAATAGCGTTGGTGCGCGCCAAAGGCGCGGCGGAAGCCCAGCGGGTGGTAGGTGGCCATCATGGCGTTCCAAGCCAAGCGTTCCCGTTCGGTCACCGGCTCGACGCGGATGGGGGCGAGCGCGGCCAAGGGTGCACGGAGTCGCGGACTGGGCGGGGGCGTGCCCATGCGCTCGGTGGGGGTCGGCGGCGCGGTGACGCGGGAGGGCGGCAAGGTGATCGCTGCGTCGGCGTGCAGGCGCTGCAGGAGCCCGGAGCAGGCGGCGACCTTGAGCCGTCCGTTGGGTGCCTTCCAGGAGAGGTTCTCGCACAATGTCCGGGCGAGTTCGGTGCGCGAGAGCCCGCCGAAGCGCCGCACCGTCCAGCGGATCAGGTCCATGTCCTCGGCGGTCAAGGGCCGGCTCCCCACCCAGAGGGCCGGGTCCTCGGGCATGATGGCGTGCCCCCTCCAAGTCAGGTTCGGGCGCAGGCGACGCCGAGGCGGCACCGCTGCCGCTCCCGGCGCGGATGAGCGAGGGGCAGGCGGGTTGGCCGCAAGGGCGGCGCCCGCGGGCGGGGTGTGACGGGGCGGCTACGGTGGGGCACCGAGAGGAATCCGAAGACGGCGCCCAATGGGTGGGGATGCACTCCCGGGGTGGTCCCGCACGGTGAGCGCAGGGCCCGGGCAGGTGGTGGCGGCGGGAGCGGCCGTCGCGGCTGGCCGCGCCGCGCCGGTGGGGGCGGCCACCCCGAACACCGGGGCCGGCGGGGAGTCGGGCGGCCGTGCGGCCTCCGGGGGGGAAGACACCGCCCACTCCGGTGCGTCCAGCGCAGAGGGCTGGGAGCACGCGTCGTCGGCCGCGGGGAGGCCGGGGTCCGCGGGAGGAAGCAGGGAGGGCACGGGTTGACCGGCGCGCAGGGCATGTGCGACCTCGGTCAGGTAGGTCAGGGGGGAACGTCCCTGCCCGCGGCAGGTGGAACTCACCGTGAGCATGCGTTCCACGAAGGCGGCCCCGGCGTCGCTGTGGGTCCCCAGACTGCGCCGGCGCCACAGGACCGCGCGGCGGACCTCGCGTTCGCTGCCGTTGTTGGTGGGTTCGATCCCTTCCTGGCTGGCGAACAGCCACAGGCTGTCCCAGTTCAGGAACATGGTGGAGCAGAGGTTGACCACCTTCTTGGTCCGGCTGCGTTGGCCGCGCTCCAGCACCGGCTTGAGTTTGCGTTGCACGGGCTCCAGGGCGGCGCGCAGGACCAGGCGGGCCTCGGGTCCACCGCCTGCCTGCTGAAAGTCGCG
>DAHWHV010000543.1 GCA_027335545.1 Clostridia bacterium | reverse complement strand
TTGGCGTTGGGAATGTCGAGGCCCGACTCGATGATCGTCGTGGCCAGCAGGATCTGGTGCTCGCCGCGCCAGAACTCCGTCATGACGCGCTCCAGCTCGTCCTCGGGCATCTGGCCGTGGCCGACGACGATGTCGGCGTCGGGGCAGAGGCCGCGCAGGCGCTCGTACGCCTCGCCGATGCTCTGCACGCGGTTGTGCAGGTAGTACACCTGCCCGCCGCGCGCCAGCTCCCGCTGCAGCGCCTCGCGGACCAGCGTGGGCGTCCACTCCACCACCAGGGTCTCGACGGGGTAGCGGTTCTCCGGCGGCGTGTTGATGACGCTCATGTCGCGGATGCCGGACAGGGCCATGTGCATCGTCCGTGGGATGGGCGTCGCCGTCATGCTCACCACGTCGACGGTCTGGCGCAACTGCTTCAGCCGCTCCTTGTGGGCGACGCCGAAGCGGTGCTCCTCATCGATGATCAGCAGCCCCAGGTTGCGGAAGTCGATGTCCGCCTGCACCAGGCGGTGCGTGCCGATGACCACGTCCACGGCCCCGCGCCGCAGCGCCGTGATCGTCTCCTCCTGCTCCTTGCGGCTGCGGAAACGCGACAGCATGCGCACCGTCACCGGGAAGCCGCGGAAGCGCTCGCTGAAGGTGAGGTAGTGCTGCTCGGCGAGGATCGTCGTGGGGACAAGCACCGCCACCTGGCGGCCGTCGCCCACCGCCTTGAAGGCGGCGCGCATCGCCACCTCCGTCTTGCAGTAGCCCACGTCGCCACAGAGCAGGCGCTCCATCGGCACCGGACGCTCCATGTCCGCTTCGATCTCGCCGATGGCCTGCAGCTGGTCCGGGGTCTCCTCGTAGGGGAAGGCGTCGGCGAACTCCTGGTGCCACGGCCCGCGGGCGGAGAAGGCGTGCCCCTGGAGGGCCTGGCGGGCGGCGTAGAGGGCGATCAACTCCTCGGCCATGTGCCGCACCGATTCCTTGACGCGCTGCTTGGTGCGCGCCCACTCCGCGCCGCCGAGGCGCGACAGACGCGGCGCGCGGCCCTCCCCCCCGATGTACTTCTGCACGAGGCCCACCTGGTCGGTGGGCACGTACAGCCGGTCCGTGCCCTCGTAACGCAGAACCAGGTAGTCGCGCACCTTGCCCTGCACGGTCATGGCGGTGGTGCCCAGGTACTGGCCGATCCCGTGACTACTGTGCACCACGAAGTCGCCGCTGTGCAGGTCCTCGTAGCTCTGCAGGCGGGCGCTCGCCGCCGCCCGCCGCACCCGTGCCGGGCGCGGGCGCCGGCCCCGTAGCTCCCCCTCGCTCAAGACCGCCAGGTGCAACCCGGGCACCTCAAAACCGGCGGGCAGCGCGTCCGCGACCACATGTACCCGGCCCTGTCGCAGCGGCAGCTCCCCCGCCGGGTCCGCCAGCGCCGCGACGCCGCCCTCCTCCAGGGCTTGCCGTAGGCGCTCCGCGCGCTCGGGGGACGCAGCCCAGCAGACCACGCGGTAGCGAGCCTGCTGCCAGCGGCGCAAGGTCTCCAGCACCAGCGTCCACTGGCCGCCGAAGGGCGGCGGCTGGCGGCCCGGGATACTCAGATGCTCGTCGACCCCGGCGCCGGCGGCCGAACGCCCCAGCGGATCACAGTAGAGGACGGCGCCGCCCGCCAGATCGGCCTGCCAGTCCGCCGGCTGGCCGAACGCCTCGGCCTGCTCCGGCAGGATGCGACCCTCGGCGAGGAAGTCGGCGAGGCGCGCCCCCTCCTGCCGGTTCAACTCCCCCACAGCCTCGCCGACGGCCGCCGCGCCCAAGGCGACGCAGAGGGGCGCCCGGCCCCGCCCCGCGGCGAGGTGGGTGAGAACCGAGGTCGGCCGGAAGGCGAAGGGCAGGTACGCCTCCCAACGCCCCGGCGCGCCGCCGGCGCGCAACGCCTCCAGGTCCTCCGCCACCTGCTCCTGCAGCCGTTGCCTTTGCTCAGCCTTGGCCTCACCGAAGCGCCCGGCGATGCGGTCGAGCGAAGCGGCCACGGCGGCCAGGGCCGCCTCGCGCTGGGCGCCCTCGGGGGACGGCACCTCCCGCGCCGGCGGCAGGACCACCCGCTCCAGCGGCTCCAGCGAACGCTGCGACTCCGCGCTGAAGCGGCGGAGGGAGTCGAGCCGATCGTCGAGGAACTCGGCACGTACGGGGCCCTCCGCCGTGAGCGGGAAGACGTCGACAATCCCGCCACGTACGGCGAAGGTTCCCGGACCCTCGACCAGCGGCTGCCGCTCGTACCCAGCCGCCGCCAGGCGCAGGGCCAACTGGGCGGGGTCCCCGCGCCCACCGACCGCCATACGGACGATGGACCCCGCGAAGGCCGCGGGCGGCGGGAGTTGACGGCGCAAGGCGCTGACCGGCAGGACGATTACGGGCTGCTCGCCCCCGCCGGCTAGGGCGGCGAGGGTCGCAATGCGGCGGGCGTGGACCTCGGGGCTCTGCGCCACCACCGCGTAGGGCAGGAAGTCGCGCGGCGGGAAGAGGAGCGGTCCGCCGCCGGGATCGGCCGGCGGCTCGGGGCCACCCGCCTCCTGCCGCATCCAGACCTGGGCCGCCTCCAGGGCGGCCTGAGCGGACGACCAGTCCGCCGTGAGCAGGACCAAGGGGCGGCCGAGGCGGCGGCGCGCCGCCATGGCCAGCGCCAGCGCACCGGCGGCGGGCAGCCCGCCGACCTCCACCTCGCGTACCCCACGGCGGACGACATCCAGCAGGCCACCGAACTCGGCAAGCTCGGTCCAGCAGTCCAGCGCCTGCGCGCGCAGCGTCAACTGGGCCCCTCCCCGCGACACCCCGGCCCGCCGGCCGGGACGCCATCTCCACCCGGCGGCCGCTGCCGCCTAGCGCCCGTCCCCCTCAGCGGAGGAACTGTTGAAGCGCTGCATCGCGGGCTCCACCCCACGGGCGCAAACGACCTCCACCGCGTCCGCGGCCCTGTCCAGCGCCGCCTCCCAGGCGGCGAGTTCGGCGGCCGGCATCCGGCTGAGCACGTAATCCGCGGCGTCCCAGCCCTCGGGCGGCCGGCCGATGCCGACGCGCACGCGGGGAAAGGACTCGGTGCCCAAGTGGGCGATGACGGACGCGACGCCACGGTGCCCGCCGGCACCGCCTCCCGCCCGCAGGCGCAGTCGCCCGGCGGGTAGGTCCATGTCGTCGTAAACCAGCACGACGTCGGCCGGGGTCAGGCGCAGTCTGCGCACCAAGGGCCGCACGGCCTCGCCACTGGCGTTCATGAAGGTCAGGGGGCGGAGCAGCGTCACCTCGGCTCCGAGCCGGGCGCGCGCGATCTCCCCACGCAGGCCCAGCGGGTGCGACCAGCGCGCGCCCCGGCGCTGCGCCAGCGCCGCCAGCACGCCGAAGCCCGCGTTGTGCCGTGTCTGCGCATACTCCGCCCCCGGGTTGCCGAGACCCACGACCAGCATCGCGCCCGTGACGAAGGCCCCCCTGCGGAGGCGGCGCCGCCGACGCGCTTACCCCCGCCTCCCAACCGGCCGAGCGGGCCGGCGCGCCGTCCCGCCCCCCTACTCCCCGGCGGCCCCCTGGGCGGCGGGGCGCCCTTCCTCGGTCGCCGCTGTGCGCGGCGACAGCGCGTGCGCCACGACCTCGCCGCCGTCGTTCAGCACCAGCACGCCGTCGGGCACGCGCAAAGCCGATACGGTAAGGGTCTGCCCCG
>DAHWHV010000536.1 GCA_027335545.1 Clostridia bacterium | reverse complement strand
GGGCAGCGCCCTACCCGCCCAAGGGCTGGCCCGGACGCAGGGAGCGCCCGTTGGCGTACGCGGCGGCCGCCATCGGCCGGCCCCCCGCCGGCTGCAGCCGGCGCAGGACCAGCAGCCCGTCGCCGGTGGCCAGGGCGATGCCCTCCTGGGGCCGCACCCAGGCGACCTCCCCCGGGCGCAGGCCCTGGGCCTCCCCGGGGAGGACCGCGGCCTGCAGCAGCTTTAGGCCGTCCACGGTGCGCAGGCCGGGGCGCGGGGCCAGGGCGCGGATGCGGCGGGCGAGGGTCGCGGCGGGCAGGGAGAAGTCGGCCTCTTCCTCCTCCGGGGCGATCTTGGCGGCGTAGGTCGCCGCAGCGCTGTCCTGGGGCACGGCCTCGGCCTTCCCGGTCGCCAACTGGCGCAGCGCGCGCAGCAACAGCCGGCCCCCGACCCCGGCCAGCCGCCGGGACAGGGCCTCCGCGTCCTCGTCCGGCTCGATGGCCACCGGCTCCTGGGCCAGGATGTCCCCGGCGTCCACCTCCCGGCTCATGCGCAGGATCGTCACCGCCGTGGCGGTCTCCCCCTCCCAGACCGCCCGGCGGATCGGGTCGGGGCCCCGGTAGCGCGGCAGGGCGGAGGGGTGCACGTTGACCCCCCCGAGGCGGGGCAGCGCCAGCAGGGCCTCGGGCACGATCTGGCCGTAGGCGGCGGTGAGCAGGGCGTCGGGGGCCAGGCCCCGCAGGCGTTCCAGGACGGCGGGGTCGCGCAGGCGCTCGGGGGCGAACACCTCGCAGTCGGCCTCGGCGGCGAGGGCCTGCACGGGGCTGGCCTGCAGGCGCAGACCCCGGCCGGCGGGGCGCGCGGGCCGGGTGACCACGAGTTCGGGCACCACGTCGCCCTCCAGCAGGACGCGCAGGACCTCGGCCCCGAACTCCGACGTACCCATGAACACCGTCTTGAGCTTGGTCTCCGCACCGGCGCGCACGATGCGGCGGGCCCGGTCCGTGAAGAGGACGCCGTCGAGGTGGTCGACCTCATGCTGCAGGACCCGCGCGAAGTAGCCGCGGGCGTCCAGCCACAACTCCCGCCCCTCGGGCCCCAGGCCGCGGATGCGGATGCGCTCGGCGCGCTCCACCTCGCCCGCCAGGTCGGGGATGGACAGGCACCCCTCCAGCGGCTCGGTCTGGCTGCCCTCGGCGGAGACGATCTCCGGGTTGATCAGCACGCAGTGCTGCTCCCCGGCGTCCACGACGATGACCCGCTGCGAGACGCCGACCTGGGGGGCCGCCAGACCGACCCCGTTCTCGTGGTACATCGTGGCCCACATGCGGCGGATCAGTTCGCGCAGGCGACGGTTGGCGTGCCGCACCGGCCGCGCCGTCTGTCGCAGCACCTCGTGCCCCGGACCGTCCACGGTGACCACGGGCAGGGGGGCGCCATGCGCCTCGTCTGCCCGCCGCTGCCAGGACGCCATTGCCTCCTTGTCCACGCCCGAGCCCCCCGGTCCAGGCCGCGACGCCCCCGCGCCCGGACCTGTGCTGGGTCCCCGGCCCGTCCCCCCGGTCGGGGCGCCAGGGGTCCCCGCCCGGGCATTGTACCGTCGGGCCCCGCCCCCGCTCAATGCGGCGCTCGGCCCGCGCCGTCATGCCCCTGCTGGGACGGGCATAGAGCGGGTGCGGGACCGGGGGGCGGGGCCCGCGGCGGCGCGGACCGGACCGCGCGGCAGAGGGGGGACGGCGGCGTGTGGGGCCGGCGGACGGCGACGGGACGCGACGTGGGACAGGCCCCCGGGCGGTCCGGACGGGCCCCCGGTCG
>DAHWHV010000526.1 GCA_027335545.1 Clostridia bacterium | reverse complement strand
CTGGCCGCGGCCGCCGAGGCCGCGGCCACTGCCGCGTGCCCCCGGACGAACCGGGGGGCCGGTGGGTCGCGGGCCGCCATCTCCCTATGCGCCTTGGGTCTCAGGGCCCTCTTCCCGCGCGGCGGGCCCGCCCAGCGCAAGCCCCCTCCGGCGAGCGGGGCACGATGGAGCAAGGGCCTGGGGTCCCTCCCCTCTGGTCTGGGTGTCCCGCGTCGCGGGGCACCGGGCGGGCCATCCGGACATCGTGGCCCGGACAGCCCCGGAGCCGAGACCCGGCTCCAGCCTCCCCCGGTCCCCGGTCCCCGGCCCCCGCCGCCTCTCGTTGACCGGCCTCGCGGGCCGTGCTAGGCTCCGTGGCAGCCAGGGGAAGCGGGGAGCCCGCGACCGGGACGCTGGGCCCGCAGGCGTGGGCTCCCTGTTCCGGTTTTGGTTTGCCGGAGGCGCTGAAGAATCCGCGATGATGGAGCCCCGTGGATGCGGCGGCGGTCACCAGAGAGCGGGGGAGGGGTGGAACCCCCGCGATCGCCACCGCGACCGGGTGGGCACCCCCACCCGGCAGGCACGGGGGACGACTCCGGAGCCGGTGTGGTGAGGCCCCGCGGCGGCGGGGGGGCCGAGCCCACCCGCCGCCGCCGGCGTTACGGGCGCAGAGGCTGGGGGGCGACCCCCCCGGCGAAGGTTTGGGTGGAACCGTGGGCAGAAGCCCGCCCCTGCATGGGGCGGGCTTCTGCCTTGCGCCGCCGACATCCCCCGACACCACGGGTCGACGGCGCCCGGGCCGGCGCGCCGGGCGCAGCGCCTGGGCAGGGCTCAGGGCTCAGGGCCCAGGCCGCCGCGCCGTTCCAGCGGGGGCACGCAGACAGGGGTGTGATCCGCTCACGAGACCCGGAGCGGGGGAGGGGTCGGTCCAGGCCCCACAAGGCCCCATTTGGACCGGATCAGGACCGCAGCAAGACCGGATCAAGACCGCATGGGGGAGGGATCGGGCATGTCCGTGGCCCTGCTGCTGCCGGACGGCGCGTTGCGGGAGGTGGAACCGGGGACGACGGGCCGCGACGTCGCGGCGGCGATCGGCCCTCGCCTAGCGCGCGAGGCGTTGGTGGCCCGGGTCGCCGACCGTCTGGTGGATCTGAACCGGCCCCTGGGTGAGGTGGCCGTCGACGGGGCGCCGACGCCCTTCGCCCTGCTCACGGCGCAGGACGCCCCTGGCCTGGAGGTCTATCGCCACACCACCACGCACGTGATGGCCCAAGCCGTGCGGCGGCTGTACCCGCGGACCCGCCTGGCCATCGGCCCGGTGATCGCAGACGGCTTCTACTACGACATGGATGTCCGCGACGCCGCCGATCGACCGGTGCACCTCACCGCGGAGGACCTGGCGGGGATCGAGGCCGAGATGGCCAAGATCGTCCAAGAAGACCATCCCGTCCAACGCGAGGTGTGGGACCGGCAGCGGGCCCGCGCGGCGTTCGCCGCCGCCGCCGAGGCCTTCAAGGTGGAGATCATCGATGACCTGCCACCGGACGCCGAAATCAGCGTGTACCGCCAGGGAGATTTTTTGGACCTGTGTCGCGGGCCCCACCTGCCCTCGACCGGACGCATCCGGGCCTTCAAGCTCCTCTCGGTCGCCGGGGCCTACTGGCGCGGCGACGAACAGCGGCCGATGCTCCAACGGCTGTACGGCACGGCCTTCCCCACGGCCAAGGAGTTGGAGCGCTACCTCTGGGTGCAGGAGGAGGCAAGGCGCCGCGACCACCGCCGGCTGGGCCCGGAACTGGGCCTCTTCCTGCTGCGGGACGAGGCGCCGGGCTTTCCGTTCTGGCTGCCCAAGGGGCAGAGCCTCTGGCGCGTCCTGGAGGACTGGTCGCGGCAGTTGCAGGCGGCCCAGGGGTATCGGGAGGTCAGCACCCCGATCCTGATGCGCTCGGAGCTCTGGGAGCGCTCGGGGCACTGGGGCCATTACCGGGAGAACATGTTCACCCTGCAACGCGACGATGAGCACCTCGCCGTCAAGCCGATGAACTGCCCGGCGCACTGCCTGGTCTACGCCAGCGAAACCCGTTCCTACCGCGACCTCCCCCTGCGGCTCTCCGAGTACGGGCAACTGGCGCGGGCGGAGCGCTCGGGCACGCTGCACGGACTGCTGCGCGTGCGCTCCCTGCATCAGGACGACGCCCACCTCTTCGTGGCCCCGGGGCAGATCGAAGGGGAGATCGCCGGCGTCCTGCGGCTGGTGGATCAGGTCTACGGGACTCTCGGCATGGAGTGCGCCGTGAAGCTCTCCACGCGGCCCGACGATTTCATCGGGGAGGTCGCGATCTGGGATGCCGCCGAGGCGTCGTTGGCCGCGGCCCTGACCGCCGCCGGCAAGCCATACGCCCTCAACCCCAAGGATGGGGCCTTCTACGGGCCCAAGCTGGACTTCGATGTCACCGACGCCCTGGGGCGCCGCTGGCAGTGCGCCACGGTGCAGTTGGACTTCAACTTCCCCGAGCGCTTCGACCTGTGGTACCAGGGCGCCGACGGGGCACGCCACCGGCCCGTCATGATCCACCGCGCGATCTTCGGCTCCCTGGAGCGTTTCGTGGGGGTCCTGCTGGAGCACTTCGCCGGGGCCTTCCCCGCCTGGCTGGCCCCCGTGCAGGCCCTGGTGCTGCCCATTGCCGACCGGCACGCGGCGTACGGCCAAGGGGTCCTTGGCGCGCTGCGCGCGGCGGGGCTGCGCGCGGAGGCCGACGACCGCCCCGAGAAGGTCGGCTATCGCATCGCCGCCGCCCAGCGGCAGAAGGTCCCCTACATGCTCGTGGTGGGCGACCGCGAGGTGGAGGCGGGCCTGGTGGCCGTGCGGGCCCGGCAGGGGGGCGACCTGGGGCAGCGGCCGGTGGCGGCCTTCGTGGAGGACCTGCGGGCCGAGGTGGCGCAGCGGCGTCTGGCCCCCCGCTGAGGCGGCCATGGGCGGCGGGGCAGGCCCCCGCCGCCCTCCCGGCCAGCGTTCAGGCCGGGGGCAGGGGGAAGAGGCGCCGCAACTCGGCCTCATCCGGGCGCCGTCCCAACTCGCAGACCTCGAAAACCTCGGCGTAGCGGGCCTTGGCGGCCCGTGCCTCCCCGTACCAACGGGCCAGGAGTTCGCGGTGCTCCGCGGCGACTCGGGCATCGGCCTGCAGCCAGTGCCGGAGCCATTCCCGCCGCTCCGCCTCCCCAGCGGGCACCGCGGCCAGCGTCCCCGCGTTGTACGGCAGCCACTCGTATACCTGCGAGGTGTGGCAGTGCAGGGCCGCCAGCTTCCGTTCCGCCACCGCCGTGGTGTCCACGGCCACATCCGGACGGAGCGGGCAGGGCCGGGTGAACCCGTCCCGGACGTAGGCGAACACGGGGTTGCGCCCCAGGTGCCGGGCGAGGGGGGCCACGTTGGGGACGGTGACCATGTAGGCGGCATCCTGCACCACCTGGGCCACGGCGCGGTGGTCGGGGTGGTAGTCCCACGGGCGGGGCAACAGGACGAGATCCGCCCCGGCCTCGCGGATGAGGCGGATCACCTCGGAGCGCAGCGCCAGGTCCGCCACCAACGTGCCGTCGTGGTGGTCGAGGACGCGATAGACCACGGCGCCGAGTGCGGAGGCCGCCGCCGCGGCCTCCGCGCGGCGCCGCCGGGCCAGTTCCCCGCCCGCCTGGGTCTGATGGCCCGCGTCCCCGTTGGTCAGGGAGACGAAGAGGACGCGGTCCCCGCGGGCGGACCACAGGGCGGCCGTTCCGCCCACCTTGAGGTCGTCGTCGTCGGGGTGGGCCCCGAACGCCACCACGGACACCGGAGCCACCGACGCCGGGGCACGCGGAGAGACCGCTGAGACAGGCTCGGTCAAGCGCTGCATCCCCCCCGCCGCGGGGGTTCGGCGGGTCGCGCCGGTTCCCTCGCGGCCTGGCCGTCCGAG
>DAHWHV010000277.1 GCA_027335545.1 Clostridia bacterium | reverse complement strand
CACGGGCGCTACGGGGGTGTCCCCCCCTGGCCGGTGCGCGGCCAGCGCGTAGCGTCCACCGGTCGCGCACCAGGGGTAACGCCAGCCGCCGGACCCGCCCCCCCCCGCCGCTCGCGCGCGGAGTCGCCGAGCGCAGTGGTCGGACCGTGCGCTGCCTGGCATCACCACCGGGCACCGTGCCCCCCACGGCCGCCCGACGGCCGGTCCGTGGCGGCTCGGACGCCGACGCGGCCCGGCCGTCGGCCTGGGGCGCGGGCGCCTAGCACTGCAATCAGGCTTCGATCGCGATGCCCCCACAGGTGGGATGCGGTCGTCTGCGAGCACCCCGCGGGTGGGAGATGAACGCGTAACCCTGACTACAGTATCAGGCCACCGGCGGCGCGGTCGCGCGGCCCCTTGCGCGCCAGGCGGCCATCACCGGCGCGGCCCCTCTCGCGTCCGGATGCGGGCGGAGAGACGCTCGACGACAACGGCGCGGCAGCCGCGTGGACGCCCGGATCGACGCGCTGGGGCCGATGCCCCGACGACGGCCCGCCGGCACGGCGGGGCGATGCCGCTTACGCGGGCGAACCGCCGCCGTCAGCCGGGCGCGGGGCAACCTCCGCCCATGCGGCGCGCAGGCGTTCCAAGGCCTCGTCCAGCGCCACGCCGCGCAGGACCACGCCCGCCGCCTGGGGGTGTCCGCCGCCGCCCAGGGCGTGCGCCAGCGGGAGCACGTTGACGCCGCGGCTGCGCAGGCGGAAACGGACGTTGTCCCGCCCGCCCTGCAGCACGGCGAGGACGCCGCCGCGCGGGGGGACCAGATGCGAGGGGAGAAGGGCATTTTCGTACGGTCGCAAAGCGAACCGCTCGGGCAACCCCGCGGCGATCGGCACCACGTGGCAAGGAACCGTGCCCTCCCACGTCAGCGCGCTCGCTTCCACCGCGGCCAGGTAGGCCCAGAAACCGGGGGACCGCCGGTGGAACGCCTCCGCGACGCCTTCGGTGTCCGCCCCCGCCGCGGCGAAGCGCCCCGCCCAGGCAAAGGACTCCGGGGTCGCCTGCACGCGGAAGCCCTCGGTGTCGCCCACCAGGCCGGCGTAGAGTGCGGTGGCCAGTGTGGCGTCGGCGCATACACCCAAGGCCCTGGCCACCGTCGCGACCAGGCACGTGCACGCGGGCACGCTGCAGACCCAGTTGACGGGCGCAAAGCCGGGGTTGTCCTCGTGGTGGTCCAGGTTGACGTCGACCGGGCCGGCCACCTGCAGGCGGTCCGGGCGGGCCGTGTCCACGCCGACGCGCGACCAACCCGCCGCCGGCTCGCCGGAGGCGAGCACCTCCGGGGCCAGCGCCCAGCGATGGATCTCGGGCAACTCCGGGGCGAAGACCGCGGCGCGCTTGCCGATGCGCCGCAGCACCAGGCAGAGGGCGCCAGCGGTAGCCAGGGCGTCGACGTCGGGGAGCACGTGGGGGATCACCGCCCAAGCGGCGCGCGCGCGGAAGGCGGAGAGCAACTCCTCCGGGGGCAGGGGGCTGTCGATCAAGCAAGGCACCTCACTGGCGCGCCATGGCGCGCCCGGCAGAGTGTACCAGGCGGGGCGGGTGAGGGCACTGGGGGGGCACTGGGGACAAGGGAACAACGCTCCCGCTCCGCGGGAACGGTCCGGCCCCGGGGGCTGCGCCCCCATGGGCGGCAAGCCCGCCTACGCGCCGGTACCGCCAGACGCCCGGGGGCCGATGCCGCGCGCCGCGAGCCTGGCCCGCAGTTGGGCGAAGCTAATGCCGTGTTGCCGGGCGATGGCGGAGGCGAAACTCAACCCCCGCGGCGGTCCGGGCATGATGTGAAAGGTGGGCCGTGGCTCGTCCTCGCCCCTGGCCGCGGGGTCGTCGGGCGGGTCGAGCGTCGCTGCCGAGCCCGGGTCGCCCGGACGGCCGAAGGCAAAGGGATCTGGCGCACTGTCACCCGGCTCCAGCACGCCCGCCACCAGCGAGCCGACCGCGCTGTCGGCTTCGGGGACCGAGGCGTTGAGGCGATCCACCGTGGCGGCCAGGTCGTGGAGGTGGGTGGCGAACACGCAGCGCGCACCGAGCAGCCGCAGGCCGCGCACGGCGTCGCCGGCAAGCGCCAGCGCCTCCACTTGGCTCGTGCTGCCGGCCAGCACCTCGTTTAATAGGATCAAGCTCTCTGGGGTCGCTTCGGCAAAGATGCGCGCCAGGCCCTCGGCCTCCTCGTCCAACCGGCCCTCCCCGGGCGTGCCGCGCTCCTGGGTGACGAAGTGCGTGATGATGCGGTCCACGGGCGACAGGCGCGCGCGCCGCCCCGGGACCGGCAGACCCGAGGCGAAGAGGAGATGCGCCAGGCCC
>DAHWHV010000519.1 GCA_027335545.1 Clostridia bacterium | reverse complement strand
CCCAGGCCGCCGAGGCCGCGGCGGCCTGGGCGGCGCCGGCGGCCGACGAGCCCGGCGGGGCGCGGGACCCGGGAGTCGCGGAGCCGGGGCTCCCACCGCTGCGGGCCCTGGGGCAGGTGGCCGATGCCTACATCGTGGCGGAGGGGCCGGACGGTCTCTACCTGGTCGACCAGCACGCCGCGCACGAACGAATCTTCTTCGAGCAACTTGGGGACCGGCCCGCGGGGGCGTCCCAGGTCCTGCTCCAGCCCTGGGTGGTGGATCTGACCGCCGAGCAGTGGGCCCTGTGGACCCGCCACCGCCAAGCCCTGGCCGGGCTCGGGCTGCAGGCCGAGGAGTTCGGCGGGCGGGCCTTGGCGGTGCGGGCCGTGCCGGCGGGGTACGGGGCCGACCCCGACGCGGCCCTGGGGGCGCTCCTGCGGGAGCTCGCCGCGCCCGGGACGTCGGCCGTGGCCGCGCGCCTGGCGGGCGCGGCCTGCCGCGCGGCCGTCAAGGCGGGGCAGCGCCTCGCCGCGGCGGAGCTGGACGCCCTGCTGGGGCAACTGGCCCGCTGCCGGGAGCCGCACACCTGTCCCCATGGCCGCCCGACGGTGCTCCACCTGGAGACGGGGGCGATCGAGCGCCACTTCGGGCGGAGGTGACCCGGCGCATGGGCGAGGAGCGGGCGCCACCCCTGCTGGTGCTGGGCGGCCCGACGGCCGGCGGGAAGTCGGAGTTGGCCCTGGCCTTCTGCCACGGCCGGTCGGCCGACATCGTCTGCGCCGATTCCGGGGTCGTCTACCGGCGGTTGGACATCGGGACGGGCAAGCCGACCCCCCAGGAGCGGGCCCTGGTGCCCCACCACCTCCTGGACGTGCGCGACCCCGCGGAACCCTTCTCCGTCGCGGAGTACGGGGAGTTGGCGGCGGTGGCGCTGCGCTCCTGCGCGGCCGGGGGCCGACGGGCGTTGCTGGTCGGCGGCACGGGCCTGTACATCCGGCAGGTCCTGGAGGCGCCGCGGCTCCCGCCGGTGCCGCCCCAGCCGTCCCTGCGCGCCGAACTGGCGGGCAGGCCGGCGGCGGCCCTCTTCGCGGAACTGGCGGCGGCCGATCCGGCCGCCGCCACCCGCATCCACCCCGCCGACGTGCGCCGCGTGATCCGGGCCCTGGAGGTCCTGCGCGTGACGGGGCGGCCCATCTCCGCGGCGTGGGCGGACTCCCGTCCGCAGCGCCGGCCCTGCCGCTTCGTGGTGGTCGACCGGCCGCGGGAGGTGCTGCGGCGGCGGATCGCCCTGCGCGTGGAGCGCATGCTGGAGGCCGGCCTCGTCGGTGAGGTTGCGGCGCTCCTGGCGGCGGGGGTGCCGCCCGAGGCCCAGAGCCTGCAGGCCCTCGGCTACCGGCAGACCGTGGCCTACCTGCGCGCGGGGGGCGGTCCGCCCGAGGAGCTGCGTGCGGCGATCGTCGCGGCCACCGTACGCTACGCCAAGCGGCAGCGCACCTGGTTTCGCGCGGAGCCCGGCGCGGTCTGGCTGGACCTGGGGGACGGGCCGGTCGCCGCCGGCCTGCCCGCCCTGGAGGCGGCCTGGGAATGGACCGGCCGAGGGGACGGCCGCCCGGGGGGCGCGTAGCATAGGCCAGGAGAGGGGCGTCGCCTCGACGCCGCCGGGAGGGAACCCCTTGGCCGTGCGCGCCGCCCCGGAGCCGTTGCCCCGTGGCCCGCAGGTGCCGGCCCGGGGTCTGGACGCCGCGGGGCGGGTCGCCGATCCCGCCCTGGTGGCCGCCTCCCTGCAGTCGTTGGACGCGCTGGTGGGGCTGGCGGGGGTCAAGGCCCTGGTGCACGAACTCGCGGCCCTCGCCACCGTACAGGGGTGGCGCGCCGCGGCCGGGCTGTGCGCCGACCCGCTCGTCCTGCACATGGTCTTCCGCGGCAACCCGGGCACGGGCAAGACCACGGTGGCGCGCATCCTCGGGCGGCTGTTGCGCGCCCTGGGCCTGCTCTCCCGCGGCCATCTGGTGGAGGTGGAGCGGGCGGATCTCGTGGGGGAGTACATCGGGCACACCGCGGCCAAGGCTCGGGACCTCGTGGGACGTGCCCAGGGGGGCGTGCTGTTCGTCGACGAGGCCTACTCGCTGGCCCGGGGGGGCGAGAAGGACTTCGGCCGCGAGGCCACCGACGTGCTGGTCAAGGCCATGGAGGACCGCCGCGCCGACTTCGTGCTGGTCCTGGCCGGGTACAACGCGGACATGGAGCGCTTCCTACGCAGCAACCCCGGCCTGCGCTCGCGCTTCCCGACCCACCTCGACTTTCCCGACTACACCGAAAGCGAGCTCCTGCGCATCGCGGAATCCATGGCCACGGCCCGCCAGTACCGCCTGACCCCGGCCGCGCGGGCCCGTCTGGCCGAGATGCTCCGCGCCCCCGGGGCCCAGGCCGCGCTGGCGGCGGGAAACGCGCGCCTGGTCCGCAACGCCCTGGAGCGGGCCATCCGCCGCCAGGCCGGCCGGCTGGTGCGCGCCGGCGGGCCGCCCGCGACCACGGCCGCCCTCCAGGACCTCCTGCCCGAGGACTTCGATGCCTCGCTGCGGGAGATCGGCGGCTTCGGTGGGGTCCGGGGCCCCGAGGCCGACGGGCCGCCAGCCGTAGTTGTGCGCTGGCCGGGGGGCGGGGGGTAGGGGCGGGGCCGTGGGCCCCGCCCCTACCCCCCACGCGTAGCGCTGGCTTGTGCACGCCCCGAGGCAGGGATCCGAGCCCTCGGTCGGGGAAGGGGCCTCGGGCGGGGGCTGGCCGCCGTCGCCGCGCTGGGCGCGCGGGGCGCCCATGCCCTGGGGGTCCCTGCACGCGGGGGGAGGCCGGCGCCGGGCACCCCCCTGGCGCGGAGGGGCGCCGGCCGGTGGGTCGTAGGGCCGCGGTTCGGCGGGCTCCCCACGGTGGGTGCGAGGGCCCGAGGCCGGGCGTCGGCCATGCATGCGGGCCGGAGGGGATCCAAGCAGACCCAAGCCGGCGTGGGCGGCGACGGCGCTGGTCGGGGGGAGTGGGCGCGATGGACGGCGGGGCGGCCTGGGGGACGCAGACGCTTTGGTATGAACAGCCGGCGCGGCGCTGGGTGGAGGCCCTGCCGCTGGGCAACGGGCGCCTGGGGGCCATGGTCTTCGGGGGCGTCGAGCAGGAGCGGCTGGCGCTCAACGAGGGGACGCTCTGGACGGGGAGCGGGCCGCGGCCGGTGGGCGGGGAGGAGGCGCTGGAGCACCTGGGGGCGCTCCGCCGGGCGGTGCTCCAGCGCTCCGACCACCCCGCGGCCGACGCCGAGGCCCGGTACCTGCAGGGGCCGTTCACCGAGAGCTACCTGCCGCTCGGCGACCTGTGCCTGGAGGTGTCGCACGGGGCCAGGGGCGAGGAGCCGGCACCGGTCGAGGACTATCGGCGGGCGCTGGACCTCGATGCGGCCGTCGCCAGCGTGGCGTATGCGCGCGGGGGCGCCGGGTACCGGCGGGAGGCCTTCGTCTCGGCCGAATCCGGCGTGCTGGCGCTGCGTCTCGCGGTGGACCGCCCGGGGGCGCTGCGGGTGGCGGTGTGGCTGCAAAGCGCGCTCTGGGCGCGCAGCGAGCCGCTGGGGCCGGACTCCCTGGCCCTGCGCGGCCGGGCGCCGGCCCACGCCGAGCCGCACTACACGCGCGTGGCGCGGCCCCTGACTTACGGGGAGGACGAGGACGGCCGTGGCATGCTCTTCGAGGCGCACCTCCGGCTGCGGGCGGAAGGTGGGCGCCTGACCACCGACGGGCGGCGCCTGCTGCTGGAGGGTGCGGACGCGCTCACCATCGTGCTGGCTGCGGGCACGAGCTTCCGCGGCCCCGCGGAGGCGCCGCACCAGGACCGCCGGGCGCTGGGTGGCGCCTGTGCGGCCCGGGCGGCGGACGCCCTGGCCCGCGGTTGGGAGGCCCTGCGCGCGGCGCACCTGCGGGAGCACCGGCGCCTGTTCCGGCGGGTCTGGCTCGGCTTTGGCCCGTCCGGGGGGCCGTCCCCCGCGGCGGCCCCCGCGGGCCCGACCGATGTCCGCCTCGCGGCCGTGCGCGCCGGGGCCGACGACCCCCATCTGACCGCTCTGTACTTTCAGTTCGGGCGCTATCTGATGATCAGCGGCTCCCGGTCGGGGGGCCTGCCGCTGAACCTGCAGGGGCTGTGGAACGAGACGCTGCTGCCGCCGTGGAGCTCCAACTACACCATCAACATCAACACCGAGATGAACTACTGGCCGGCAGAGGTCTGCTCCCTGCCCGAGTGCCACGCGCCCCTGTTCTCCCTGGTGGACGGCCTGCGCCGCAGCGGGAGGGCCACGGCCCGCCTGTACTACGGCGCGCGGGGTTGGACGGCCCACCACAACACCGATGCCTGGTGTCTGAGCAACCCCGTGGGCAACGGTCGGGGGGCCCCCGTTTACGCCAATTGGGCGATGGGGGGCGCCTGGCTGTGCGCGCACCTCTGGGAGCACTGGCTCTTCGGCGGCGACCGGGAGTTCCTGCGGGAGCGGGCCTATCCCGCGATGCGCGAAGCCGCCCTCTTCCTGCTGGACCTGCTGGTCGAAGACGGCGCGGGCCACCTCGTGACCTGTCCGTCCACCTCCCCGGAGAACGCCTTCTTCGTCCCCAGCGGGGCCTCCGCCGCCGGGGGCGACGAGGCGCCAGCGGAGCGGCGGGCTGCGGTGACCGCGGGGGCGACCATGGACCTGGCCATCTGCCGGGAGCTGTTCAGCCGCTGCGCGCAGGCGGCGCGCCTCCTCGGCGTGGATGCGGACCTGGCCGCGGAACTGCAGCGCGCCGCCGGGCGCCTGCCGCCCTGGGCGGTCGGGCGCCACGGCCAGTTGCAGGAGTGGGCCGAGGACTTCGAGGAGCCCGAGCCCGGGCACCGGCACATGTCCCACCTCTACGGGCTGCACCCGGGGGATCAGCTCACGCCGCGCGGCACGCCGGAACTGGTCCGGGCCGCCCGCGTCTCCCTGGAGCGCCGCTTGGCCCATGGCGGCGGCCACACGGGCTGGAGCCGCGCCTGGCTGATCAACCTCTTCGCTCGACTGGAGGACGGCGAGGGGGCCGCGGCCCACGTCCGGGCGCTGCTGCGGGACTCCACCTTGGACAACCTCTTCGACAACCACCCGCCGTTCCAGATCGACGGCAACTTCGGGGGTACGGCCGGCATCGCCGAGATGCTGCTGCAGAGCCACGCCGGGGAATTGAGCCTGCTGCCGGCGCTGCCCGCGGCCTGGGCCTGCGGCCGGTTCGTGGGCCTGCGCGCGCGGGGCGGCTACACGCTGGCCCTCACCTGGGCGGAGGGTCGGCCGCGCGAGTTGGAGTTGGAGGCGGTGCCCTTCCCGCGCGGCGAGGCGGGGGCGGGCAGCCTGCGGTTGCGCTGGCCGGGGGCGGGGGAGGCGGTCCCTGACCCGATCCCGCAAGAGCCGGAGTTCCACGTGCGGCAGGGTGCGCCGGGGACGGCGACGCTGCGGTTGCCGGGCCCGGGGCGCTATCGGCTTCGCTTCGCCTGAGTCCGGCTCGGGAGGGGGGCGGCGCGCCGCCGGCGTGCGGCCCCCGCCCGAGGCGGCGGCCGGTGGCGTGTGCCCCCGGGGTTGTCGAGGGTGCGGGTGGGCCGGGCCGGGTGTCGGCAGGGTGAACTCATCCTCCGTGAGGTGCGTGAGCCGCGCAACCGTTTGCGGCCCCGGGTCCAGGTCGCGGCGTACGTCGGCGCCGCGGTGGGTGGCCACGGCTGGTTCGGGGCGAGCGCTTCCCCCGCAGCCCTTCTGCTGCAAGGCCCGCTCTCGTCGTGGGCGGGCCATGGTCGCGGCCTGCGTCCCCTCGTCCGCCGGGGCGCCTCGCCCAAAGGGCCCCCGCCGGAAGGACGTCCCCCGGACCGGGGCGTGGGCAGGAGGCCGTCCCACCGAAGCGGAACCCCGCTGGGGCCCGGACCCGGCGCCCCGGGCCCGCCGGGGGCTGCCGCCGACGGGCCGCGCACCGGCCGCGTACGCTGGGCGCCACGGGCGCACAATGCCCAGGGGAGTCGGCGGCGCCGTGGGGAGCGGGTTGCCCGGGCTGCCCGGGGCGGGGCGGGACTGCGGCGTGTCCTGGGCCCGGGTCCGTGGCTGGCGCGGGCTGGCCCGCGACCCGAGGTCCCGGCGCTGGGCGGGACGGCGGGGGAGGGACGGGCAGTGGCCACCACAGGGCGGGGGCGGCGCGGCGAGGGTCCGGGGGCCGCGTACCCGGAGGCGGGTCGCGAAGGAACCCGTCTGCAGAAGTACCTGGCGCACGCGGGGGTGGCCGCCCGGCGCCGGGCCGAGGTCGAGTACATCGCCGCCGGTCGCGTGAGCGTAGACGGCCGGATCGTGGACGACCCGGCCACGCGGGTCCGCCCCGGGGCGGTCGTGCGCGTGGACGGCCGGGTCGTCCGCCCCGAGGCACCGGTCGTGTGGTTGCTGTACAAGCCGGTCGGGGTCGTGACTGCGGCCAGCGACCGCCGCGGGCGGCGCACCGTCCTGGACCTGGTGCCCGACGCGGGGGTCCGCCTCTACCCCGTCGGCCGCCTGGACACCGACAGCGAGGGCCTGCTGCTGTTGACCAACGACGGTGCCCTGACCCACGCCCTGCTCCACCCCCGGCACGGGGTGTCGCGCATCTACGCCGCCCTGGTCACCCCGCGTCCCACCGCGGGGGACCTGCTGCGTCTGGAGTCGGGGATCGCGCTGTCCGACGGGATGGCGCATGCGCAGGACGTGCGGCTGTCGGTGCGCCCGCCGCGCGGCGTGGATCCCGGGGGGTGCCCGGAGGGCGCCGAGGCCGCCTGGATCACCCTGACCCTGCGGGAGGGCCGGAACCGCCAGGTGCGCAGGATGTGTGCCGCCCTGGGGCTGGAGGTGTGCCGCCTGGTGCGCACCCGCCTTGGCCCCCTGCACTTGGGGGGGCTCGCCCCCGGCCGGCACCGCGCCCTCTCCGCGGCGGAGGTCGCGGCTCTGGAGGAGGCGGCGGGGAGGCGGCGGGGCGCCTCGCCCCCATCCGGCCGGGCGGGCGGGAGCCGCCCGCGGGCGGCCGCTGCCGCTGCCG
>DAHWHV010000491.1 GCA_027335545.1 Clostridia bacterium | reverse complement strand
CGCGGCCGGCGATCCGCTGGTGCGGACCCCGTCCCTGGACGCCCTGGCGGCCGGCGGCGTGCACTTCCGCCGCAACTACATCATGGGTGGCAACAGCGGCGCGGTGTGCGTGCCGACGCGGGCCTCCATCCTCACGGGCGTCAACCCGCTGCGGGCCCACGTGGGCTCCCGGCCAGGGGGGCCCCCGGGCGGGGGCATCGCCCCCGACCTGCCCACGCTCCCCGCGGTCCTGCGGCAGGCGGGCTACCGCACCTTCGCGATCGGCAAGTGGCACAACGACCGGGAGGGCTTCGCCCGCGGCTTCGGCGGGGGCCGCCACCTCTTCTTCGGCGGGATGAGCGACCATCGGCGCGTGCCCGTCCACGCCTACGACCCGACGGGGGCGTACCCCCCGGAAGCTCGCCGCATCGCCGAGGGCTTTTCCAGCGAACTCTTCGCCGACGCGGCGATCGCCTTCCTCCGCGACCAGGGCGCGGCGCCGGACGCCGGCCGGGGGAGCGGGCCGGAGGCCCCGGCGCCCTTCTTCCTCTATGTCGCCTTCACCGCGCCCCACGACCCGCGCACGGCGCCCTCCCCGTATGCCGAGATGTACCCGCCGGAGGCCGTCCCGCTGCCGCCCAACTTCTGCCCCGACCACCCCTTCGACAACGGAGACCTGCACACGCGGGACGAGGAACTCGCGCCGCATCCCCGCACCCCCGAGGCGGTGCGGCGACACATCGCCGACTACTACGCCATGGTCTCGCACCTGGACGCGCAGGTCGGGCGCGTCCTGGCGGCCCTGCGCGCGACGGGCCGGGACCGCGACACGATCGTCGTCTACACCGCCGACCACGGACTGGCCCTTGGCCGCCACGGCCTGCTCGGCAAGCAGAACCTCTACGATCCGAGCGTGCGCGTGCCCCTGATCCTGTCCGGGCCCGGGCTGCCGCCCGGTCGGCGCATCGAGGCGCTGAGCATGTCCTACGACCTCTTCCCGACGCTGTGCGCCCTCACGGGGACGCCGGTCCCGGCTACGGTGGAGGGCCGCTCGCTGCTCCCCCTGGCCACCGGCGAGCAGGAGCGCCTGCACGAATGCGCGTGGGCGATGTACCGCTACCTGCAGCGGATGGTGACGGACGGGCGCTGGAAGCTCATCCGCTACTACCGCTCCGAGCGGGGTGGCACCGACCGGCTTCAGCTCTTCGACCTCCAGGACGATCCGTGGGAGATGCGCGACCTGTCCGCTGAGGCGGCGCAGGCGCCGCGCCTGCGCGCCCTGGCCGAACGCCTGCGGGGCTGGCAGGACGCGCTGGGGGATCCGCTGGCCGCCGTGCCCGTCCTGCCGGTGGGGTAGGGGGCGGCTGCCGGACGGAGGGGCGGGCGGCAGGTCCGTCGCCGCCGTCGGCGCCGCCTGCTATGCTGAAAGGGATTGGGGCGCTGGCGGAGGGGGTGCGGCTCTGGCACGCCGGGGGCGGGAGCGGTGGACCTTGGGCGGTGTGGCGCGCCAGGCGCGCGACCTTGTGCTGAAGTGGCTGTTGCGCGACCAGGCCGAGGCGGTGCTCGACCTGCTGGGCCTGCGCGATGTCGCCGCGATCGTCGGCCCGGCCCCGACCGAGTTGCCGGAGGTGACGGTGCGGGGCCACCTGCTGGACTACCTGCTCGCCCTGGCGGACGGGACCTACCTGCACCTGGAGCCGCAGTCCGGGCCGGCGGAGCTGGACCGGCTGCACGTCTACGACGCGCTGCTGTACCGGCAGGACCACCGCCGCATCCGCACGGTGGTGGTGTATGCGGGCCCGGTACGGGAGGCGGCGGATACCCTGGACACCGGGTGTGCGCGTTACCGGGTGGAAAACGTCTATCTGGGAGCCCAGGACGGGGATGCGGCGCTGGCCGCCTTGGGGGCGAAGGTGGCCGCGGGTGCGGCCCTGAGCCGGCAGGACGTGGTGCGCCTGGCCTTCGTGCCGCTGATGGGGCTGCGGCAGCGGTCGATGGAGGCGGCGGCCGCCGAGGCGTTGCGGCTCGCC
>DAHWHV010000457.1 GCA_027335545.1 Clostridia bacterium | reverse complement strand
GGCGAGCGCGCCGCTGGCCGGCGGGTCGACCAAGCGGGAGGGAGCCCGCCGACGCCCCGTCGGCGCGTGCTGTCGGGGGCGCGCGGGTGATGGTGAAACAGGGCTGCAGGCTTGCTAAAGCCATCTCTTTCTGTCAGATCATGCCACGGAGAGGAAACGCAGCAGAGCGGGCTGAATTGAGGAGCCTGTACGTGTGCCGGGGCGAGCGAGGTGGCCCGTGTGTGACCGAGGCGCAGCCGGGCCGGGGGGGGGTGGGAGGGGCCGTGGCCAAGAAGCCGGTGGTCGCCGCTCTGGATATCGGAACCAGCAAGGTCCTGGCCGCCGCGGCAGTGCCGGAGGACGCGGGCCTCCGTGTCCTCGGCATCGCGGGGGTGACCTGCGCGGGGGTGCGGCGTGGCGCTGTCGTCGACCTCACCCTGGCGGCGGCCAGCCTGCGTGGCGCCATGCAGCGCATCCGGCACATGGCTGGTCAGCCCGTGCCCGGCGTTCTGCTCGGCTCGGCCGGCGGCCAGCCGATCTGCCTGAATGCTTACGCCGAGGTGGACGTCGCGGCGCCGGGCGGCGAGATCGCGTCGGCGGACGTCTCGGGGGTGCTGGAGCGGGCGGCGCACGCCGAGTTGCCCGCCGGCTACCAACTGGTGCATGCCATCCCCCAGGGGTATGCGGTGGATGGGTACGAGGGGTGCACCGACCCGGTGGGCATGGCCGGGCACCGGCTCGCGGTAAAGGCGCATCTGGTGGCCTGTCAGGCGGCCGTCCTGCAGAACCTGCTCAAAGCGGCGGAAGTGGCCGGTGTGCACGCCGAGGACTTTGCCGTCTCTGGACTTGGGGCGGCCGAGGCCGTCCTCACCGCGGAGGAGCGGCGGGAGGGGGCGGTGTTGATCGACCTGGGGGCGGGGGCTACGCAGGTGGTGGTGGTGGTCGCCGGGGAGCCCGCGCTGACGGCCTCCGTGCCGGTCGGCGGGGAACACGTCACGGCGGACATCGCGGCCGGGTTGCGGCTCACGCGCGCGCAGGCGGAGGGGCTCAAGCTGCGCCATGCGGGCGTCGACCCGCAGACGGTGCCCGCCGATCGTCGGGTGGTCGTGGAGGCGGCAGCGGGGCCGGCCGGCGACGCGGGTCCCGACGTGGCTGAACGCGAATTGGCGGAGATCGGCGCCGCCAGGGTGGAGGAGATCCTGCAGGCGGTGGCGGGGATCGTGGCGCAGGTCGGGCGGGGACAGCGCCTGGGCGGCGGCGCCGTGTTGACGGGGGGTGGATCGCGGCTGCGGGGGCTGCAGGGCGTGGCCATGCGCGTCCTCGGCATGCCCGTGCGCCGGGGCGGTGCCGCCGGGGCCAGCGGCAGCCTGGCGGCCCCCGAGTGTGCCGCCGTGGTGGGCTTGGTGCAGATGCACGCGCAACGGCTGACGGGTGGCAACGGGCGCCTGCTACCCACCAGCGAACCGCGGCGTCTCTGGCCGCCGTGGCGGGCCCTGGCGCTCCGGCAGGCGGCTTCGCGCTGAGAACGTGGCCGCGCGCGGCACGCAGGTTATGATGGGACGGCGATGGAAGAGCGTATGCGGGATCGAGGAACACCCCGCCCGTGCGGTCGGGTGGGTCGATGGGGTGCGGGACCGCACCGGGCGCGTGTGCGCGCGCCCGCCTGGGGTGAGCTTAGGAAAGGCCTTGCGTCACGTGGTCGGGGCTTGGCGTCGCCGCGGGGCTGCCGGAAGCAGAGGTCCGGGTCCGCCTGTCGCCTTCTGCCCCC
>DAHWHV010000445.1 GCA_027335545.1 Clostridia bacterium | reverse complement strand
GGTTCCCCACGGGGCGGCGGAGGCCTGCCGCGGGGGGAGTCGGCAGAGCGGCGTCGTTCCGGGGTCGGGGGAGGGGCAGGGGAGACCGGGGTTGGGGGATGGCGGAGGGTGGCACCCAGGGGCCCGCAGGGTGTGCAGGCGCAGGGTGAAGTCGTTCCCCACGAAGTCCTTGAGCGGCAACTGTTGCCCGACGGTGGTTCAAAGGCGCGGCGTACGTTGGCGGCGCGCTTGGTCGTCACGCGCGAGTGCGGCAACCGCTGTCCCCGCGGCCGTTCTGGCGCAATCCCCAAATCGTCGAGGACGGACCGCCGATGCGCCCAGCGTGACCTGGCCCGCTGGGCCTCCTGGCCGAAGGCCCCCCCCCACCCGGTGAGGCGGCGCGTTGCGGGAGGAGTTCCTCGGAAGGGTGTCGTCGGCCACTGACCAAAGAGGCGCGGCGCAAGCCCCCGGCCGTGGGGGTAAGTGGACTCGTGACCGTTGGTGCGTGCCACGCTCGCTGGCGTTGTTCCCACCACACGGTGAGCCGGTCGCGGGGGGGGGGCCTGGCCGCGGCCCCAGCGTACGCGGGGCTGGAACGCCGGAGGGGCGGCGTCTGCGGGCGGAAAACGGGGGTGTTGGCGTGGCCCAGCGACCGCACGTGCTCCTGGTGATCTGCGACCAGATGCAGAACCGGCGCCTGGGTGTGGTGGATCCGGTCGCGTCGACTCCGGCCCTGGACCGGTTGGCCGGAGAGGGGATCCGCTTCTCGCACGTGTACTGCTCCAACCCGCAGTGCGAACTCGCCAACCTCGCCGACCCGGCGCGGCTGGCGGCCGACCCGCGCCTGGCCGCCGTGCGGGCGGAACTCTCGGCGCGCGTCGAGGGTTGGTGGCACGCGACCTGGGGCCTGGACTTCGCGGCGTACGAGTCCCCGGAGTTCAAGGCTCGAGGCGTCGCCACGCTGCAGGCGCCCCCCGGGGGCCGGCGAGGCCCCGGGGCGGCGGGCGCGCGTGACTAGCCACGGCCAGGGGGCGCTGCCGCCGCAGGCATCGGCAGGGTGGACCCGCGCCGGCGCGGCCGCGCCGCAGGGTGTGACCGAGTCCCACGGGTGGCCTGCAGGGGCGGCGCCGGATGCCTCCGCCCCCGACCCGGGTGCGGGCGGCCGACCACGGTCGGCAGGGAATCGGCGGGACGGCGGACAAGGGCCCATGCGGGCACTCCCCACGGGTCGATCCGACCCTTGGCCCATGAGGGGCTCGGGCCCGGCAGGCAGGTGTTGCGTGCATGAACGCGGCCGTGGCGTCCAGGCCGCCCGGCGAGGCCCCTCCGATCACTCTGGCCCGCGTGATCTCCGTCAACGTCGGCCAACCGCGGGCGCGCCGCCTGCCCCCGCCCTTCCCCGAGGCCGACCTGTTGGGCGTGTACCAGACCGCGATCCTCAAGACGCCGGTGTCCGGACGCGTGGCCGTGACCGCCCTGCACCTGGCCGGCGATGCCCAGGCAGACCTCAGGAATCATGGCGGGGCCGACAAGGCCGTCCATGCCCATTTCGCGCAGCACCTAGCGTGGTGGGGCCAGCGCCGTGGGTACCCCGTCAGCCCCGGTGCACTCGGCGAAAACCTGACGCTGGCCGCAGCCGGGGATCCGTCGAAGGCCCTGCCCTCGACCCCTCCGGATTCCCCTCTGGCTTCCCTTCGGGCCGCCCCTCCGGCCGCCCCTCCGGATGAGGCGGCGTTTTGCATCGGCGACGTGCTGCGGGTGGGCTCCGCGCTCCTCCAGGTCACCCAACCCCGCATCCCCTGCTACAAGCAGGCGGCTCAACTGGGCCTCGTCGACGCCGTGCGCCTGATCGCCGAGACGGGACGCTCCGGCCTCTACCTGCGGGTCCTGCAGGAGGGTTCCCTGCGGGCCGGGGACACGGTGCACTTGGTGGAGCGCCCCCACCCCGACGTGACGGTGGCCGATGCGCACCGGTTCGTCCACCAAGCGCGCCACGACCCCGAACTGCGCGCGCGCCTGCGCGGGTGCACCGGACTCGGGCGCGACATCCGGCGCCGGCTCGAGGAGTGAGGGTCTGGGTGGGGCACGCCTCGGCACCGCCCCCCGGCCGGGGCGGGGCGGGCTCCGGGACGGCGGCGCGTGGGGGGCCGGCTTCAGCGCGGGTCGGGAGCATGATGCGCAGCCCCCCCCGGCGGGCCCTGCCCGGCCCGTCACGGACCGGCGGCCGGGGTGAGCCCGACCGTCCCGCGCCGCCCCCTGATCCCAGCCCCGCCGCCGGTGAACGAATCCTCCGGCCGGGCGCCAACGCCAAGGGCGGGGTGCATCCCCCGACGCGCCGCCTGGCAGCGGAGGCTTGGGAGGTGGAGTCCCAATGAACATCGTGCTGATCGTCGTCGATACCCTGCGCTTCGACTATCTGGGGGCCAACGGCCACCCGGAGGTCCGCACGCCCTCGCTGGACCGCCTGGCCGCTCGTTCGTGGAACTTTGAGCGGGCCTTCGCCGGCAGCTTCCCCACCATCCCGCTGCGCACCGACCTCATGACCGGTCGCTACGGCGCCCCGTTTCATCCTTGGAAACCTCTGGATTTCGACCGGCCGACGCTGCCGCGGGCCCTCGCCGACCTCGGCTACTGCACGCAGTTGATCCACGATACGCCGCACCTGGTCAACGGCGGGCACGGGTTCGACTACCCCTTCCATGCGTGGACGCCGGTGCGCGGGGCCGAGGTCGATCGCGCCTGGATCACCGACGACTGGTCGTACCTGCCCAACTGGCGCCTGGACCCCATGTTCGATCCCCTGCCGCGTGACGAGGAGGTTGTGCTCCGGCGCGGTTGGAACCCTGGGGCCGGGTATGTGCCGACCAACCGCCGGCGGTCGCGTGAGGAAGACTGGAACGTTGCCCGGCTATTCACCACGGCCTCCGGCTTCCTGCGCGACAACGCCCGGCGCGACAACTTCTTCCTCTGGCTCGATTGCTTCGACCCGCACGAGCCGTGGGACTCGCCGCCGGAGTATGTGCGGCTGTACGACCGCACCCCGGGGTATGACGGGTGCTTGGACCCCCGCTCTTTCTCCGCTGGCCGCAACCGTGCCGACCTCTCGCCGCGCGCGCTCGCCAACCTCAGGGCGCAGTACGCGGCCAAGGTGACCTTCATGGACCGCTGGCTGGGTACCTTCCTGGACGCCCTGGAGGAGACGGGGCTGGCGGAGCGGACCGCGGTAGTGTTGCTGGGGGACCACGGGACCAATGTCGGGGACCGCGCGGACTCCCCGTTCGGCAAGTCCGCCCCGCCGCTGGAGAACGAGGCGCACGTGCCGCTGCTGGTGCATGTGCCCGGTGCGGGGGCCGGCCGGAGCCGCGCCCTGGTGCAGTCGCAGGATGTCTTCGCCACCCTGCTGGGCCTGGCCGGTGGGTCGCCGCCGGAGGGCGTCGTCTCCCACGACCTCCTGCAGGCCGTGCGCGCCGAGGGGAGCCCGCGCTCCGTGGCGCTCTGCGGCACGGCGGTGAACAGTTGGAAGCAGCGCAACGCCGGCATCCTGTTCTCCGCCTTCGACGCCGACTGGGCCCTGGGGGTCGCCGCGGACCCGGCCCACTGCGAACTGCGCCGCTTGGGCTCGACGGTCGATGTCGCCGCGGGGCACCCGGAGACCGTGGCCCGCCTGCGCCGGGCCGCGCTGGAGGAGATCGAGCGCCGCGGCCTGGATGCGGCGTTGGTGGCGTGGTTGCAGAGCGAGGGCCACGAGCCGTTTCCCCCCGCGTACCGGGTGACCGATGCCCACCCGGCACCGCCCGGCTGGCGCACCTACTTCGGGGGGTTGTACCACGGGGCCTGAGGGGGGGGCCTGAGGGCGGGGCCTGGGGGGGGGGGCGGCCTCAGGCCCCGTGCCGCATCCCACCGGACCGGGGGCGCGGTCGTCCGACGTGGCGCCGGGTGGGCGGCGCCAGAACGGCGAAGCAAAAAGGGGGCGAGGGGTCGGGGGTGGGCGCGGCAACACGGGGCTGTTGCGGCACCACCTACCCCGCCAGCGGCTGCAGTTGCACCTGGGCGATCACGGCTTGGGCCCCGACGCTGACCTTGACGGGTATCACGCGGCAGTGGATGCCCGGGGCGAGGGTGAACGGGGCGATCTGGGCAAAGTCGATGTTGAGGGCGTGGGGCTGCGCGCCGAGCCAGGCGGGATCGGTGCCGACGGCGCGGCGCAGCAGGGCGGCCAGGCGCGGGCCGCCCGCGCCCGTGACGGCGACCTGCAGCAGCCCCGGCTGCGGCACGTCCGGCACCAGGCCCACCATGCGGACGCCGCGGCCGGTGGGGAGCCCGAGGGTGGCCTGGGCCGGCTGGAGGTGGAGCACCGGGAGCGCGGTCACTCCGTGGGCCAGCAGGGCGTGGGTGAGGGCCGAGTTCAGCAGCGACGCGCTGAGCCGGATGCGGGCGTCGGCGCGGAGGGTCAGGGCCAATGCGTCGGTCGTGGCCGAGAGCCCCACGGGCAGGGCGCGCAGGGCCACGGGGCCCAGGGGGAGGCGCGGGGACGCCGCGAGGTTGACGGTGAGCGTGTCCCCGGCAACCCCCCACCAGGGGTGGGGGGTTGGGACGGTGCGCGCCAGTAGGGGCAGGAGCCAGCGAGCGGGGAGGACGAGCCGGCCGATGCGAAGGCGGTCCAGGGTGAAGGCGATGACGCCGGGGCGGATCAGGTGCGGGGCGAGCACGAGCCGGAGGGCATAGGGGTCACCGCGCAGCCGCTGCAGGGGGAAGGCGGACGGGACGCGGCCCAGCACGCGCAGCGAGGCCGTTCCCGGCGCAAACGCCACCTCGGTCCCGGCGGCGTGCGTCCAGGCGCGCAGCAGCCCCTCGACCTGCGCCGCCGAGAGGCGGAGGGTGAAGGCCCCCGCGGCCGCAGGCGCGGCGTGCGCCAGCACGCGGGCCAGGGGTAGGGGGACGGGGGCGGTGAGGGGGCCGGCCGGATGCCGAGGGGCCAGCAACCACGGCAGGGCCAGCCAGAGCGCCGCCGCGCCCAGGACCAAGACGCCGAGCAGACCGCCCACGACCAGCGCGACGGTACGCATGGCGGGACCACCTTCCGGAGAGACGGCGCGTCTCGGACGGGGGACATGGGCGGTGTCGCCGCCGCCTCCGCAGGCGACGCAGAGGTGGCAGACGGGGAGGAGCGGGGGCGCGGGCCGGCCCGGTGGTCGGCGCCGCATCCGGGTACAAGCCTGCCACCCGGCGCAACGACGCCAAGCGACGCCAACCGCGTACAGCGAGGCTGTGAGCCATCGTACCGCACGGGGTGTGCTCCGGCCTACGTCTCCGCCCCGCCGGCGAGGGCGCTCGCGTCCCGGACGCGCGCTGGCGCCCGCTGTGCGCCGGACGTCCCAGGGAGCGTGCCGGTGGCCCATGCCTAGGCGGGAGGGCGGGTTCCGCGCGGCGCTACCCAGGCGGGCCCGGCCCCCCCGCCCGGGCCCGCTTCGGTGCAGAGGGCCGAGGGTGGCCCCGGTTGCCTCGGGTGTGGGCGGAACAGGCTCTGGGCTCGCGCCGCCGATCAGCACGGCCCGATGTTCCAGCGCAGACGCGAGCGAAGCAGCGGCCCCGCTGCACCGGCTCAGGCCGCCCTCCGACCTCCTGACACAACCGGGCGGCGGGAGGTGAAGCCCACCCCGGGGCTGTGCGGTGGAGGTCCGGGGCGAACCCACGACCTGGACGCCGTTCCGCGGCGAGTACGGCCGCCCCACTCCGCAGACGGCACCACGCCCCGGGGCCGCCTCCGGTCCGCGAGCAGGCCAGGGGCTGCGGCCAAGTGGTCCGACGTTGCACCCGGCTCCGCGTCGGGGCAAGTGAGGCGCATGCGCGCGAAGATGGCGTATTCCGGCATGATCGTGGCGGTGCGGGCAACCACGCCAATGGCCGGATGGGTTATGCTGTGGGGGTCGCCCGTGGGCCATGTGGGGGGCGACGGACCAGGACCGAATGGACAGGACAGAGGGGCGGATGGGTGATGGGGGACCTGACCACCACGGCGCCGGGGGTACTGACCGCGGAGCAGTTGGCCTTCTTTCAGGAGCACGGCTACCTTCGGCTGGAGGGAGTCTTCGATCCCGGCGAGTTGGGGGCCCTCAGCGCTGAACTGGACTATGTCATCGACCGCTTCGTCGTGCCGGGCAAGGGCTGGAGCGGACCGTGGCGGGAGAAGTACCTGTCCAAGGAGCAGAACGAGAAGTCGCAGCTGGCCGCGACGCATGAGATGGAACAGTACTCCGCCGCGCTGTCCCGGGCGATTCTGCACCCGCGCCTGGCAGGCGCCGTGGCCGACCTCATTGGACCAAATGTCGAGTTCCACCATATGACCCTGCACGCCAAGGGGCCCGAGTTCGGCACCCCCTTCCCCCTGCACCAGGACCACCCGTTCTACCCGCACAGCGACGGTCGCTACGTCGACGCGATCCTGCACATCGACGCGGGCACCGAGGAGAACGGCTGCCTGAAGTTCGTCCCGGGCAGCCACAGGCTGGGCGCCCTGCCGCACGTGCGCGAGGGTTCCCCGCACCTGCCCCCCGACGAGTACCCGTTTTCCAGCGCGGTCTCCTGCCCGGCGGCGGCGGGGGACGTGGTCCTCTTCAGCATCCACACGATCCACGGTTCGGCCGTCAACCGCACGCCCCACTGGCGGCGCTTCGTGCGCATCGGCTACCGCAACCCCGAGAACCTGCAGACCGGGGGGCAGGCCATGGGCCGGCCTGGCTGGATGGTCTGGGGCGTTCGTCCCAAGATCGAGGGCGTGACCGTCAAGCCGTACGCGTCTATGGAGATCGCCCCGCCGGCCGGACGGGCGCAGGCGCTGGCGTAGGTACGGAGGGTGTTGCAAAGGTCCGTCTTTGCAACACCCTTTATGGTCCGGGGCCAGGGCTGGAAGTACGTGCGCTACCGGGACGGGGAGGAGTTTCTCTACCACCTTGAGGCGGACCCCGGAGAGACGCGTGACCTGGCCGCGGACCCGGCCGCTGCGGCGGTCAAGGCCCAACTGGAGGCCGCCCTCGGAGAATGGTTGGCCCGCACCGCCGGTGCCCCCGTTCCCTGAGGCCTGCGCCGCACCGCTGGGCGGTGGCCCGCGTTCCCCGTCCCGCATCCGGTGCCGGCCGAGGTCCCGCTGGCGCGCTGCGGGCCCAGGCGGGTTCCGGAGAGTCGTGGCCGCCGGTCCGCGGGTCGATG
>DAHWHV010000438.1 GCA_027335545.1 Clostridia bacterium | reverse complement strand
GCCCGGCATCTACTTCACCCACATCTCCCGGCTCAACCGCGCCATCGACGTCATTTGGACCGGCCCCGGGGTCGTCTCGCCCACCATCACCGCGGCGAACGCCGAGGCGATCACCCGGCTGATCGGCCGCCCGCCCCTCATCTGGTACAACTACCCGGTCAACGACTGGACCGTACCGCAGCCCGAGTTCAGCAACCCCGCCACCATGCAGCCGCAGGACATGTTCCTCGGCCCCGTGCGCGGCCTCGCGCCCAACCTGGGGCCGCACGTGCGCGGCGTGCTGTCCAATCCCATGCTGGAGCCCTATGCCTCCGAGGTGCCCTTGGCCACCCTGGCGGACTACCTGAACCGCCCCTCCACCTACAACCCCGCCGCCTCGTGGCGGGCGGCCGTCGCCGCGGTGGCGGGTCGGCTGGCCGGCCCGTTCACGGTGTTCGCCCGCGCCCTCTCGCCATACCCGGAGATCCTCCCGGTCAACCGGTGGTACTGGACCACCACCGACGCCACGGTGGACGGCTGGGAGACGCAGGTCCTGGCGGCCTACGCGCGCAACCCCGCGACGCTGGGACACCTGCCCGCCGTGGCCGACCTGCGCACCACATTCTCCGCCTGGGTGGCGGACGCGCCCGCGCTGAGCCGCCTGCCCAACCCCGCGCTCTCCGCCGAGATCGCCCCGTGGGTGGCCTGGATGCCGCGTGAGGGCACCTACGGGCTGAATGCGCTGGGCCTGCTGCATGATCTCGCCGCCGGCAACAGCGCGGCGGCTGCCGTCGCGCGCGCCCGGGTGCAGGCCGACGCGGCGGCGCTGGCCAAGGCGCCGGTGCAGTTCGGGGGCCAGTTGGGCAGCTTCCTCACGCGCGTCGCGGCGCTGTCGTGAGGGGGCGGGCGGCAGGCCTGGTGGTGGCGGATCCGGGGGGCAGGCGCCCTGGCCCACCCGGCCGGTACGTGGCGGTGGGCCAGACAGAGCAAGGCGGTTCGTGGCTAAGGACTGCTTCCACCAGCACCGAGCCGAGCCGTGGCCGAATCTGGCTGCCGCTCTCGGGAAGACGACCCGGTAACCGGCCGCCGCCGGTGACGTGGTCGGCAAGCGGGGCGAGGACGTGGCGATCCCCCAGACCCCCACATCCCGCGCCACGTTGCCGGGGGGGACGGGGCGAGCATGAGGGCCCCATAGCCGAGCCCCCAGAGCAAGGCTACGGCGAAGGGTCGAGGCCGAACCCGGCCACCCCGACCGCCACCGGGTACGCCGGCCAGGGCGGCCACGCGCGTATCCTCGCCCCGGGCCCCTTCCGACCGGCGCTCGGGGCCCGATCTCGGGGCATCGGCCACAGCCACGACGGCGACGCCGGGCCACGGGAGACCCTGGCCGCGCGGGCAGGCCGGACGCGCGCGCTGACCGCCCTCGCGACGCGGCACCCCTGCGGCCACCCAGGGGACAGTCAGCACTTCATGGACACGCCACGAAGGCTGTGAAGGTCCTCCGTCGCGGCAGCCCCAGGATCGAGGGTCCTACGCCGCAAGGCTTTCGCTCCGGCCCACGGCAGCGGTCGCGGCTCTTGCCGGGCCGTCCCAGGCGGTGGAGGGGGCGTGCGCCACAGCTTGCCGTCCACGCGTGGGGGCAGGGTCCTCCCGCCCCCCCGACCGCCCGTGGCATCCGCCGCCTCCGCTCGGGCCCCGGCGCGGTGCCGGCGGACGCTCCGCAGCCTGCCCCAGGCGGGGGAGGGCGGGGGGGGCGCCCCCGCCCTCCCCCGCCTCGCATCAGAGCGCGATCTGCCCGGACAGGTAGCCGTGGTCGGAGCGGTCGAGCGCCGCGAGCGTCGGGCCCACCGGCCTGCGGCCGGTCACGACGTTGTAGAAGGCCGCGTCGACGGCGGACTGTACCTCCTGGTAGCTGGAGGGCACCGGGCGGGGAGCCGTATACGGCGAGGCGACGGTGGCGATAGAAACGGCCTCACCGGGATTCGCCTGCAGCCAGGAGCGCGGGATGTAGCGCAGGGCGCCGGGCGTCTCGGGGGCGTAGCCGCTGTGTATGGCCCAGTAGGCCTGCTGGCGCGGCTGCAGGAACCACTGGATCCAGGTCCAGGCGGCGCAGTCCTGGGCCGTGCTGTGGCCGGCGAAGATCACAAAGCCCAGACCCTGGGCCATGTTGGCCGCGTGACCGGAGCTGCCGGCCGGGAAGGCGAAGGCGCCGACCGCAAAACGCCCACCCGCCGCCGCCAGGATCTTCTGGTAGCCCGCCGAGGTACCGTCGGCGATGGCCAGGCGGCCGGCGCCGAAGTCGCTGCGGATGGCAGAGCCGTGCGCCAGGATGAGCCACTGGTGCGTGAAGAGGTTGCGGAAGTACGTGAAGGTGCTGACCCCGGCCGGCGAGTCGAACATCGTCGCCGCGCCCTTGCTCCCGGGCCGCAGGTAGTGCCCG
>DAHWHV010000425.1 GCA_027335545.1 Clostridia bacterium | reverse complement strand
GCGGCGGCCGCCGGCGTCCCGCGCCTGGGCCTCGCTGTCCCGGCGGCGGGCGACGCGCAGCACCACAGGCGGCTCGGCCCAGAGTCTATCGCCGCCGCGCGACCGGAGTAAAGCCGGAGGGGCGGCTGCCCCGCTCAGGGTCGGCGAAGGTGGTGATAGGCCAGCGTGAACCCCAGGCTCTGCCAGAAGGCCAGGGCGCCGCGGTTCTCGGGCAGCACGTCGAGTTCCACGCCCGTGCCGCCCCGATCGGCCAACCAACGACGGGAGAGTTCGAACAGCCGCCGCCCACAACCCTGGCGCCGCCAGGGCGGGAAGACACAGAACTCCGCCACATAGCCGATGCGGCGCTCGGGCAGCAGCCAGTCCGCATCGAGCCGCAGCACGACGAAGCCGAAGCGCTCCTCCCCGCGCAGCCCCCACAGCGGATGGCGGCCGCCACCCGCATCGGCCGCGAGGCGGTCCAGGTAGTGCGCGTGCCAGACCGGACTGGGCTCGGCGCCCAAATCCCGCCAGTAGTTCCACAGTCGGGCGGAGAAGTCGGCATCCTCCCCCACCCGGATCGGCGCCAGAGCCCAGCCGTCTCCCCGCGTCGCCCCGTCCCGGTCCGACACCGCCCCACCACCCACCGCCGCTTCGCCTGTGCGTCCCGCCCCGCCTCCTGTATCGCACGCGCCCGCCGCCATGCGCAACCCAGACGGCGCGGCCCACGCCCCCCGCCACCCCACGGCGCGGCCACTGCCCCAGGGGCCGCGCCGGCCCAAGGGCGCGCACCGCCCCGGCCGGTGCCGCCTGGACCCCGCCGGGGCACGAAAACCTGCCCCACCGGGCAGGAATCACCCCTGGCGGGGATAAGAGACTCAGGGTTCGGGCCCGCGGCCGTCCCCGCCCCAGGGGCCCGCGGCGGGGACAGGCGGGGAGGCCGTCGCGCCCGTCGGGAGTCTGCGCCCAGCGGGGACCGCAGACGCCCGGCGCAGGGCTGACGACACCGCCAGAGACACGGAGGGAAGGCGACGGCATGAATTGGGGCTTCGCGGTGACCGCCTTCGGCGGGTCGCTGGTTGAGTTCGTCGAAGCGGCGATCATCCTGGTCGCCGCGGCCGCCACGGCCGGATGGGCTCCGGCGGTCAACGGGGCGCTGGCCGCCGCCGGGGTGCTGGTCGTGTCCACCCTGCTCCTGGGCTCCCTCCTGCACCTGGTGCCCCTGCACGCCCTGCAGGCGGTCATCGGCGCGTTGCTCCTGCTGTTCGGCGTCAAGTGGTTGGCCAAGGCCACCTATCGCCTGGGCATCGGCTGGCGCCCCAAGCACGAGGGGGAGGAACCCACCGATTCGCGCGTGGCCTTCGCCCTCTCCTTCAACGGGACCCTGCTCGAGGGGGCCGAGGTCGTCTTCATCGTGATCGCCCTGGGGGCGACGGGTCGGGCGCTCGGCTCGGCGATCATCGGCGCCGCGGTGGCGCTGGCGCTGGTCGCCGTCGCCACGGCCTTCGCCCGTGGACCGCTGACCCGCGTACCCGAGGTAATGCTGAAGTATGTCGTCGGCGTCATGCTCACGTCCTTCGGCACCCTCTGGCTCGGCGAGGCCCTGGGCATCCACTGGTGGGGGCAGGACGCCTCCGTGATCTGGCTTGCGCTCGGCAACCTGGCGGTCAGTGCCCTGGCCATCTCCTGGGTGCGCCGCGGGCTGACCGCGGGGAGGGCGAACGCGTGAAGCCCATCGTCGACTTCGGCCTGTACCTCTGGCGCTTCTTCGTCGGGGATAGCTTTCAGTTGCTGGCGCTGGTGGGCTCGTTCGTGGTCGTCGGCCTGCTGGCCCCGGTGCTGCATGCCTGGGACGGCGTGTTGGCCTTCCTCCTCGTGGCCGTGATCGTGTGGATCGATGTCCTACGCCGGGCCAGACCCGCGAAGGCGTAGGCGCTTACGCCCACAACGACCAACAGGGCCACAAGGAGACCAGGGGCGCGCGGGCGTGGGGCCCGGGGGGGCGCCCCCCAGGCCCCCCGTCGCTCCTCAGGCGGGTGCGGCGGCCTCGGTCGCCGCACCCGCCGCGTCGGGGGCCGTCCGCTGCCGCCGCAGCAGCCCGTAGTCGACCGCGTCCACCAAGGCCAGCCAACTGGCATCGAGGATGTTGTCCGAGACCCCGACCGTCGTCCAGTAACCGAGGGGCGACTCGGTGGCGATCAGCACCCGCACCCGCGAGGCGGTGCCGGCCCGGCCGTCGATCACCCGCACCTTGTAGTCCGCCAGACGCAGTTGCCGGATCTCCGGATAGGACTCCCCCAGGGCCTTGCGCAACGCCTCGTCCATCGCGTTGACCGGGCCGTCGCCGTCCGCCGCCGTGTGGAAGAGGCGACCGCCCACCCGGATGCGCACGGTCGCCTCCACCTCCGGCTCCGGGGCGCCGCGACGGGCCACCGTCACCGAGTAGCCCACGGCCTCGAAGAAGGGCCGATAGGCGTGCAAGACCCGTCGCGCCAGCAATTCGAAGCTGGCGTCCGCCCCCTCGAACTGGTAACCCTCGAACTCCAGTTCCTTGATCCTGGCCAGCAACTGGCGGCCGCCCTCCGGGGTCAGCCAGTCCAGGCCCAACTCCTGCGCCTTGTACGCCAGGTTGCTCCCGCCCGAGAGTTCGGACACGACCACGTCCCGCGCGTTGCCGACCCGTTCCGGCGGGACGTGCTCGTATGTCCGCGCGTTGCGCCCCACCGCGCTGACATGGATGCCGCCTTTATGGGCAAAGGCGTTCGGCCCCACGTAGGGGGCTCCGGGCACCACCGGCAGGTTGCAGGTGTCGCTGACCAGGCGCGAGAGCGGGGTGAGTTCCCCCAGGGCCGCGACCGCGGTGCACGTGTACCCGCACTTGAGCACGAGGTTGGGCAGCAGCGTGCAGAGGTTGACATTGCCGCACCGCTCACCGTAGCCGTTCACCGTGCCCTGCACCTGCGCGGCCCCGACCTCCACGGCGGCGATGGCGTTGGCCACGCCCAAGCCGGCGTCGTCGTGCGTGTGGATGGCGACCGGGCAGGCGACCTCCGCGCACACGACCGCGGTCCAGGACGCCACGTGCGCCGGCAGGCTGCCACCGTTGGTGTCGCAGAGGACGACCCAGTCGGCGCCGGCACCGGCCGCCACGCGCACCGTCTCCAGGGCGTAGTCGGCGTCCTCGGCGACGCCGTCGAAGAAGTGCTCGGCGTCGAAGAGGACCTCGCGCCCGGCGCCCTTCAGGTAGGCGACCGTGTCGGCGATCATCGCCAGATTCTCCTGGGGCGTCGTGCCCAGGGCCTCGCGCACGTGCAGCGTCCAGGCCTTGCCGAACACCGCCACCGCGGGGGTCCCCGCCTCGATCAGGGCGCGCACGCTGGCGTCCTCGGCCACGGCCAGCCCGGCGCGACGAGTGGCGCCGAAGGCGGTCAGCCGCCCGCGCAGCGGCAGGAGGCGGGCCTCGCGGAAGAACTCCACGTCCTTGCGGTTGCTCCCCGGCCAGCCGCCCTCGATGTAGTCCATCCCGAACGCGTCGAGCCGGCGCAGCAACTGCAGCTTGTCGTGCAGCGACAGCGAGATGCCCACCTGTTGGGTGCCATCCCGCAGGGTGGTGTCATAGACCTGGATCCGCCGCCCCTCCACCGCCGCACCCCCGCCAGCGAGCACCCGTGCGCCCACCACCGTATCACTCCCCCTCGGGCGCGGCAACGGAACCGGGGCGACCGCCAGGGCTCAGGGCGCACCGGTGGTCCCCGCCGCCGAGCCCCCTGGCGTGATCTCCCACACGTGGTTGCTGGCGAATTGCCCAGCGGTCTCGCCGCCGAACACGTAGACGGCCCCGCCCACGGTGGCGGCGGAGGCGTAGCAGAGGGCCGCGGGCAGGGCCCCCACCGTCCGCACGGCACCGGCGCGATCGACGGCCTCGATGCCGGCCACCGGCGTCCCGCCGGCGGTGCACCCGCCGACCACCAGGCCCCAGCCCCGCAGGGGCGCGCCCGTAAGGTAGGCCAGCGGCTGCGGCAGGTGTCCCACGACCGCGGGCCCGCCCGCGGCCCCCAGCGGGACCCACTGCACATCCGCGGTCGGCCGCCCCCCAGCCCGGCGCCCACCCGCCACCAGCACTCCGCCGGGCGCCGCCAGCGCCGCCGCGTAACGCACGGCGTGGGCTAGGTGGGCGACGGTGGGGGGCACCGCCGCCGCGCCGCTCAGGCCCGCCAGCGAGAACACGGCGTCGCTGTAGGCACTCCCCGTCCAACCCCCAAGGCAGTACGGCCGACCGCTCACCACCACGCCGCCCAGGTCCGAGAGTGGCTGCGGCAGGAGACCGGCCAGGGTGGCGAGGCCGGAACCGGAGAAGTGGTAGATCGTCCGCACCCCGACGCTGCGGCCCCCGCCGCACAGCAGGACACCGTTGCCGACGGCCGCGGCGCCGGCGTCGTGCAGGGCTTGGGGCAGCCGGCCCACCGCGGACACCTGGGCCGCCCCGTGGGCTGACGGCGGTGTGAAGGCGTAGACGGTGGCGTTGAAGCCGGCCGGGCCCGCGCCGCCCAGCACGTAGATGCGCCCGCCGGAGGGGGCGGCGGCCGTGCCCACGAGGGCCTTGGGGAGGATGGGCCCCAGGTCGCGCACCGTCACCGTCCGCAGCGCCGCCGGCGGGGCCGGGCCCCGCGCCGGCGTGGACCGCCCCTGCGCGGACGAGACGCTTCTGGCGCGCGGCGCGGGGGGCGCCGCGGCGCGGTGGGCCCCGATCACCCAGAGGCCAAGTCCCACCGCCGCCACGACGCCTGCCA
>DAHWHV010000417.1 GCA_027335545.1 Clostridia bacterium | reverse complement strand
GCAGGGCGGCAGCACCATCACCCAGCAGTTGGCCAAGAACCTGTATCTCAGCTCGCGCGACACGCTGACCCGCAAGGTCAAAGAGGCCATCCTTGCCCTGGAGTTGGCGCACCGCTACAGCAAGGCGCAGATCCTGGACATGTATCTCAATGAGATCTTTCTGGGCCAACACGCCTACGGTGTCCAGGCGGCCGCCGAGACCTACTTCGGCACGTCTGTCTCCCACCTCACCCTCACCCAGGCCGCCCTGCTGGCCGGCCTGCCCCAGGCGCCCAGCGGCTACGACCCCGTCGTGCATCCGCGCGCGGCGACGCAGCGGCGCAATACGGTGCTGGCGCTCATGGCGCAGCAGGGGTACATCAGCCAGGCCCAGGCGCGGACGGCCGAGGCGGCCCCGCTCGGCCTGGCCCGCGGGGCCGGCGGCCCGGTGGCGAGCGCCGGCGGGGCCAGCGGCGGGCTCACCTACAAGTACCCGTGGTTCGTGGACACCGTGATCACCCAACTGGAGCAGCAGGACCACCTGACGCCCCAGCAGGTCACCAGCGGCGGCCTCCGCATCTACACCACGCTGGATCCGAAGGTATACGCTGCCGCCCAGCAGGCCGTGACCGCGGAACTCAACCGCGCCTTCCCCGCCACGGTCCACGGGCGGCCGGTGCCCAACCCCATGCAGGCCGCCGCCGTGATCATGAACCAGCGCAACGGGGATGTCCTGGCGGTGATCGGTGGCCGCCAGCACACGGTGATGCTCGGCTTCAATCGGGCCACGCAGTCCCAGCAGCAGACGGGTAGCGCCATCAAGCCCTTGGTCGACTACATCCCCGCCCTGCAGTCCGGGCTGACGGCGGGCAGCGTCGTCAACGACGTCGCCATCTCCTACCCCATGGGGCCGGGACAGGCCCCGTACCTGCCCACCAACTACGACCACCTCTACTACGGACTCACCACCCTGACGGAGGCGCTGCGCCGTTCGGTCAACGTGATCGCGGTCCAGCTGCTGCACCGCGTGGGGATCGCCACGGGCGTGCGCACGGCGGAGCGGCTCGGTCTCAACACCCTGACCCTGCGCAACAACGACCACCTGTCGGTGGCCCTGGGCGGGACGGTGGGGTGCTGCACCCCGCTGGAGATGGCGGACGCCTACTCCACCATCGCCAACGGCGGGAGCCGCGTCACGCCGCGGTTCATCATCAAGGTGGTGGCGCCCGACGGCCGCGTGCTCGTACAAAACCATGTGCAGAAGAAGGCCGTGCTCAACCCGCGCATCGCCTACGTGATGACCAAGATGCTGGAGGCGGTCGACACCCCCCAGCCCAACACGGGCTGGGATGTGACCAGTGGCCGCTACGATTCCAACTGGGGGACCGGCTACGACGCCCAGGTCCAGGACAACGTGCCGGGCTGGCCGATGGCGGCCAAGACGGGTACGACCAACTCCGACCGGCAGGCCTGGTATGTCGGCTACACCCCACTGTACACCGGGGCCGTCTGGATCGGTCAGGACATACCCCAGAAGAACACCAACCTCTACGGCGGCACGTACGCCGGCCCCATCCTCCAGGCCGCGATGAAGGCGGCCGTGCAGGGCCACCAGCCGGTCCATTTCGCCAGGCCGAAGGGGATCGTCGAGGCCCCCATCGACATCATGGCGCCTCCCTGGCAGGTGGCCAAGCCGGGGCCCCTGACCCCCAGCCGGTATACGCGCATGGAGTGGTTCGTCGCCGGGACGCAGCCGACCAAGATCAGCCCGCTGTGGGTCCAGCGCAAGGTCCCCGCGAACAACAACGGCGCGCTGTGGCGGGCCGGTTGCCCCGGGGGGCCCGCCGTCACCGAAACCTTCCTCCGGGTGCCCTCCGGCTACGGCCCCACCTGGGCCAAGGGCATCGCCAGGGAGGCTGGGACGAGGAACTGGCGGCAGTTCCTCCCGCTGGATGGGCGTCTGGCCCCGCCGACGCAGATGTGCCGACGTCCCGGCTTCCTGCGCGGGATCACGAATTTCTTCGGGTTCACCCTGCCAGGTGGGGCGGGGTAGGACGGCGGCGGCAGGGGGTGGGGGAGGGACTCCCTCCGCCCCCTGCCGCCGCTAGGACTGGGCGCATCGCGCCGCCGCCGCCCCGTGGGGGGCCAGGTGGCGCCGCGCGCCCCGCAGTCGTGCCCGCACCCAACCGGGCCATCCGGCTCAGGGCACCAGAGCGGCCACCGACCGCACCAGCCCGTCGACCTCCTCCTCTTCCAAGAAGAAGCCCAGGCTGGCCCGCGTCGCCCCCCAGCCGGGGACGGAGCGGACCCAATACCCCCCTTGGGTCAGCCGCCGGGCCGCGTCCTCGCCGGAGCACCCGTCCACGCGGAACGACACGAGGCCCGCGTGCGGTTCGGGGGTCAGAAGGTGCACACCGGGCACCTCCGCGAGGCTGTTGCGGCAGCGCGCCGCCAACTCCGCGGTCCGGGCCCAGACGGCCTCCCAGCCGATGCCCGCCAGATAGCGCAGGGCCGCGGCCCAGCCGGCCAGCCCGGGCCCGAAGCGGGTGCCGACCTCCAGCCGCCGGGCCCCCGCCGCCGGCAGGAAGTGCCCCTCCCGGTCGTCCAGCCCCACGACGCCCGCGTACCCCGTAACGCCCGGGAGCAGGCGCTCCTCCCAGCCGGGCGCGACCCAGAGGGCGCCTGTTCCCTCCGGCCCGCACAACCACTTCTGCCCGGAGACCGTGTAGAAGTCGCAGCCCAGTTCCGCGGGCCGAACAGCCAGTGCCCCCACCCCCTGGGCGCCGTCGACGACCACCGCCGCGCCACGGGCGTGGGCCACCGCCGCGACGGCGTGGACGGGCAACACCGCGCCGGTCGCGTAGGACACGTGGGAGAGGAAGACCGCCCGCACCCGGCCGTCGCGCATCTCGTCGGCCACTAGGCGTGCGGACCGTTCCTCGTCCACGCGACCGGCCCCCTCGCCCCCGGCCTGCGTGCGTCCCACCCCCCCGCAGGCCTCCGACAGGCGCGCGACCCGCACCTCGACGCCGTGGCGCAACCGGAGCATGCCGGCCACCAGTTGCACCGCGGCATGCTCCAGATCGGTGATGACGACCGCGTCTCCCGGCTGCCAGCGCAGTCCCAGCGCCGCGGCGTTGAGGCCATCGGTGCTGTGGTGCAGCAGGGCCAGCCGGTCCGGGGGCGTGGCCAGCAAGGGCGCCAGCTCCCCGCGCACCGCCGCGGCGGCCTCCCGGCCTCGTTCCCAGGCATCGGGGCCGATCCGGCCACGGGCGACCTCGGCGGCGAAGGCGTCCTGCAGGGCGTCGGCCGCGGCCTCCGGGAGGGGCCCGGCGGTGCCGGTGTTGAGATAGGTGGCGCGGGAGAGGGCCGGCAGGGCCTCGCGGATCGCGCGCAGACGCTGGGGCGGGATGGTGGGTGGCACGGTGGGTCGACCCCCTGTCCATCACATCTGGCTCCGGCGGCGGCTTGGTCTGGGCTGCGGCCGTTGACCGCAGCCTTCCCCTGGCGCCATCGCTCGACCGGAACCAGCGGAGCCTTCGCGAAGGCCGGCGCGCGGCCCTTCGCCGCGCCCGGCGCATTCCCGCGGGAGTGGGCGTCGCCCTTTGGCCGGGAGGCACAGCGGGCCAGGCGACGGTGGCCGCGGCGGCGGTCCGCCCCCGACGAATTGGGGCTTGCGGCGGGTCCGCGGGGCCAGCGGTGGGGCGACTCACCCGTGACCACCAGCCGGGTATGCCGCGACTTCGGCCCGCGTCGGGAGACGGTGGCGGCGCAAGGACTTCAGGGGGAAGGACGCCCCCCTGGCGTCGCTGGCCCCCCGGGGGCGTCGTGCCCGAAGAGGCCCCGTTACGAAGAGGCCCCGTTACGAAGAGGCAACGGAGGGGGTCCCCAAGGTGTCCGCGAGCACCGGAGGTGCTAGGATGGCAGCGCGAAAACGGTCGCACCCCGGGCCATCGGCGGGTCCATGGGCGATCGGGGGTGCGCCGCACCTCATCCCCTCCCAATCCCAGCTGCGGCAGATGCGGCCGGCAGGCGGGATCCCCGTCGGGGCCAGAGACGGCGGACGGGGCAGGCGCGGCCCCCAGGTGGCGGGCCGGAGGCGAGACCGATCGAGGGGGCGGCTGGCGTGGATGGAGCGGGGCGCCTTCCGGCATACCTCGCGGGGCCCGATCTCTTGCAGGGCTTTCTCGCCGCCGGCCTGCGCGCGGACCCGCCCCCGGCCACCCTGGGGGACGAGCGCTTCGCGTTGGACGCCCAGGAGTACCTCTGGGCCGCCGCGGTGGACCTGGCGGCGGAGGCCTGGACGGGTGTGGCGCTGACGGCGGCCATGGGCGCGGCCCCGGCGGCGGAGGGCCTGGGGCGCCATGCGGTGTACGAAGTCCTCGCGGCGACGGCCTCCGGCGTGGCGCAGGGTGAGGCCTGCCCGGGGGAGGACGGGCCCCCCGAGGTGCCGGCCGTGGAGGAAGCCGTGCCCTCACGCATCGACGCGGCGGTCGCGCAGGTGGCCCTGGGGCGGGTGCAGGCCTTCGTGGCGGAGTCCGGCTTCGGCGCCCTGGTGCGTGTCTTCCGCAGCGCGACCCTGCATGAGGACCTCCAGGCCATCGAGTTTCACGACCCGATGCCGGAGGAGCGCTTCCTCTCCGGACAGTGGCATCGCCCATGGGTCTCCTATCCGCTGCAGGACGACCTGCTGATGGCGGCGGCCGCGGGGCTCCTGCGGATCGAGTGCGACCGGGGGCGGGAGGTCTGGATCACCCCCCACGGTCGCCGCGTGCTGCACGGGTTGCGGGCGTGCCTGGGGGAGGCGGGGTGGCTCGAACACCGCCAGCGGCGCTTGGCGGCGGCCCACCACCGCTGGCTCGACGCCTCCGGCCGGTCGCACCCGGGCTGGGCGCGGGCTTGGGAGGACCTCCTGCTGGCGGCTGGCGTGTGCGCCGGGGCCCGGGTACTGGTCCTCGGGTTGGCCGCCGGGGGCGACGCCTTCCTCCATGCCGTCGCGGCGCGCGTCGGGCCCTCGGGGGTCGTGTCGGTGGTGGATCCGGCGGCGACGCTTTGGCGCGCCCTCCCCCGCGCCGGGATGAATACGCGGGCCAGCGGGGTCTCCCGGCCGCGCCGCGCTCCGGGCCCCCCCTCGTCCGCACCGCGGGGCGCGTCGGGGCCGGTGGCTGGGGCCCGCTGCGCGTTGCCGGCCAACGTGCGGGTGCTGGCGGGCGACTTCGCCGCCTTGCCCCTCTCCGACGCGGCCGTCGACGTCTGTCTGGTCCCCCAGTTCCTGCACCTGGGGGGGCGCCAACCCGCAGTGCACGAGATGCGGCGCGTGGTGCGCAGCGGCGGGCGGGTCATCCTCGGGGTGCCGCATGCCGCCGACGCCGGACACGCGTTGCTGCGGGAGTGGCTGGAGCCCCTCGTCGAGGTCGCGGCGCACCTGGAGGCCGCGGAGGCGCGCGGCGCCGAGCAGGGAATCCCGGCGCGGCCACGGGGTGGGGGCGGCGCCTCGCTGGCGGTCCGGGCCGGGGTCGGGCTGGCCCGGGAGGCCTTGCAGCGGCACGGTTTCCTCGACCTGGACGTGCGGCCGCACGCCTGCCCGACCCCCCACGCCGTTCGCGCCGCGCTGCTGCAGGCCCTGCACGGCTCGGAGGCGGGGCGGTGCGTCCTGGAGCGGACCCCCTGGCGCCAGCGGGGCGAATTGCTGGCCCATCTCCTGGAGCGGGGCGAGCACCTCCTGGCCTCCTCAGGGTCCGTCGGCGCTGCCCTGGTGTGCGCGACCGCGCCCTGAGCGCTGCGCCGGCCCCGGGGCGCAGGACTTGAGGGCCCGGAACGGGAAGAGCTGTGACCGCTGCCGGCGGGTGGGAGGCTTGGAGTGGCCGCGGGCGTCGTCATCACCGGCGAGCGTCGACTCTCCGCGGTCGCCTTGGCGGAGCGTCTCGGACCATTGGGCGTGACCGCGGAGGTCCGCGCGCCCTCGCGGCTGGAGGGCGCGCTCCCGCCCCGCCGGCCGGTGGCCATCCTGGTCGCCGAGTGGTCCGCGGGGCTCGCCGACCTGCTGCGGCGCCTCCATGCCCGTGGGCACCACGCCTTCGTCCTGCCGCTGGGCGGTGAGCTCGACCGTGTGCGGGCGATGCGTAGCGGTGCCGCGGACGTCATTCCCGGCGGTCCGTACCAGGCCGAGGAATTGGCGTTGAAGGTGCGGCGATTGGCCGACCTCGCGCCGCCGCCGCCCGACGGCGCGCTGCGCCTCGGGGCCTACCGCTTCGACCCGATCCGCCGCAGCCTGACCGGCGCGGCGGCCTCCGTCGAGTTGACGCCCACGGAATCGGTGATCCTGTACTGCCTGCAGCACGCCGCCCGGGCCGACCCGGCCTGCCGCCTGCGCATCCCGGAGTTGATCGCCGCCTGTCGGCTGCCGGGGTTGACGCCCGCGGCCCTGCGTAAACACGTCTTCGAACTGCGCGCGAAGCTGGAGCGGACCCTGGTCCTGCCCCTCATCACGGGGGATCTGCGGATGGGCCTCGGTTGCGACCCGGCGCTGCTGGCCGAGTGATGGGGGGCCCCGGCGTCGCCCCGCAGGGGGGCTTGCGGCACACGCCGGAGGGGTGGGGACGGGCGTGGAGCGGGGCCGGGG
>DAHWHV010000413.1 GCA_027335545.1 Clostridia bacterium | reverse complement strand
CTGCGCCGCCTGGTCGACGGCGCCGCGCCCGGGGCGACGGGCGCGGCGGAGTTGGAGGCGGGGCTCGGGGCGCGGGAGCGGCTGCGGGCCGCCACCGAGCGCCTCACCGCCGCACCTGGCGAACTCGGCCCCGCGGTGAGCCGCTGGCACGCCGGCCAGGTGGTGCGCATCCAGAGCCTGGGGCGGGAGGGTGTCCTGGTCGCGGCGCCGGAGCAGGGCAACGCCCTGGTCCAGGCGGGCTCCCTCCGGCTGAACGTCCCGGTGGAGGACCTGGCCCCCGCGCCGCCGCCGGTCGCCGGGGCCGGGCCACGAGGCCCGGGCCGGGGGCGCCGCGAGGCCACCCCGCTGCCGGTACTCATCCGGGCGGCCTCCTCGGAGTGCGACCTGCGCGGGCTGCACGCCGCCGAGGCCCTGGCGCGCGTGGACAAGGCGCTCGATGACGCCGTGCTGGCGGGCATGTCCGAGTTGCGCCTGATCCACGGCAAGGGGACCGGCGCGCTGCGCGAGGCGGTGGGCGAGTTCCTGCGCGGCCACCCGCAGGTGGCCGGTTTCCGCCTGGGCGGACCCGGAGAAGGCGGGGACGGGGCGACGGTCGTGGCCATCCGCGGTTGAAAGCCCTTGGGGCCGGGTCACCCCGGCCCCCGCAGGAAGCGGCTCCGGTTCCGCAATCCCCGGTTGCGAGGCTCGGCGCCCCGCCCCCGTGCGCCCGGCTAGCCTGTCTCGGTCCGGGGTGGCCAAGCCTCGGCGATGCCCGGTGCCGCTGCCATCCCCGTGGGACGGTGAGGTTTCGTGCTGGAGTGGGACCTGGTGCTCGACGGCCCGCGCCCGGGTCGGGAGAACATGGAGCGGGACACGGCGCTGGCCGAGGCGGTCGCCGCGGGGCAGCGGCGACCGACGCTGTGTCTGTACGCCTGGTCGCCGCCAGCGGTGTCCATCGGGCGGCACCAGGAGCCGGCCGGCGCCTGCGACGCCGCGGCATGCGCCGCGGCCGGCTGGGAGGTCGTGCGGCGCCCCACGGGGGGGCGCGCCGTCCTGCACGCCGCCGACGAGGTGACCTACGCGGTCGCGCTGCCGCTGGCGGCCGCCCCGGCCGGGGTGCTCGCGGCGTATGCCTGGCTGGCGCAGGGCCTGGTGGCCGCCTACCGCCACCTGGGGCTGCCGGCCGAATTCGCCGCTGGCAAGCGGGCGACGGCGCGCTCCGGGGCGTGCTTCGACGCCCCCGCCGCGCACGAGGTGGTAGTCGGGGGGCGGAAGGTCGTCGGCAGCGCCCAGGTGCGGCGCGCCGGCTACCTGCTGCAGCACGGCTCGCTGCCGCTGACCTTCGACCCCGCCCTGCACGCCAGGCTCCTGGGGCTGCCGCCGGACGGGGCCGCCCTGCTGGCCGCGCAGGCCGCGGGCCTGGGGGATTTCCTCGACCCGCCGCCGCCCTGGGGCGCGGTGGCGGCGGCGGTCGTGCGCGGCTTCGAGGAGGCCCTGGGAGCGGCCTTCACGAAGCGAGACGGGCCGGTTCCTGGCTGAGAGGGGCGGAGACGGGGCGAGGGGGCCGCGGCCGCGCTCCCACGCCGGGCGCGGGCCGGGC
>DAHWHV010000395.1 GCA_027335545.1 Clostridia bacterium | reverse complement strand
GGGCAGGGGCGGGCAGGGGCGGGTGGGGCCAGGGCGCTACGCGCCCCTGCCCCCTAGCCCCAGGGGTCCGCCCCCAGCAGGCGGCGACCCAGGGGGGTGAGGCGGGCGGGGGCCTCCCGGGCCTCCTCGATCCGGCGCGGGTCGCCGGGAAGGGGCCGCCGCGCGGGGGGAGGTTGTGGCGCCAGAGCTCGACCCGCGCCTCCCCGGCCCCCGCGTCGGGGCGCGCGGGGTGGGGCGGGGCGCGAGCGGTGGGCGGTGGGTACGAGCCGGCGCGCCGGCCTCAGGCCTCGCGCACCACGGGCAACCCCGCGCCCTGCCAGGCGTACATGCCCCCCAGGACGAGCCGCGCCTCCGCCCCCTCCCGCTGCAGCAACGCCGCCACGAAGGCGGCGCGGCCGCTGCCGCTGCAGAAGACGGCGAAGGGGCGGCGGTCGGCGTCCGGGGCGGCGGGAGCCGGGGAGGGCCCACCCTCCCCGGCTCCCGCCAGGGCCGGTACGGCGGCCCAGGCCTCGCCGGAGGGGAGAAGGCGGGCCCCCGCGAGGTGGCCGTGCTTGAACTCGAAGGGCTCGCGGACGTCCAGCACGCGGTGGGCCTCGGCCTGCGCGTGCAGTTCCTGCACCGTGAGGGTCGGCAGGGCGGACAGCGGGCGGCCGGCGGCCGCCCAGGCCGCCACGCCGCCCGCGAGGTGGCCGTGCACGCGCAGCCCGGCGTCTTCCAACAGACCCAGCGAGGCCGCCACGGTGGCCGCCGGCTCGGCGACGACCAGGACCGCGGTGCCCGGGGGCAGCAGCAGGGCCGCGCGGTCGGTCAGGTCGGCCAGGTTGAACTCCACGGGGAGGGCCGCGGGGACGTGGGCGGACAGGAAGGCCGGTAGGGGGCGGGTGTCGATCACCGTCACCCCGGAGCGGATCAGGGCCCAGGCCTCGACCGCCGTCACGCGCCTCGCCCCGGGCGCCCGGGCCGGCGGGCCCTCACGCGGATGCACCGCGGCGCAGCAGAAAGACCAGGACGCCGTTCTCCTCGCGCGCCTCCAGCAACTCGTTGCCCGTGTCCTCCGCCCAGGCCGGGATGTCCGTGCTGGCCCCGCGGTCGCTGGCCAGCAGTCGCAGCAGCGCCCCCGCGGGCAGCGACTTCATCTCCCGGCTGAGCTTGACCACCGGCATGGGGCAGAGCAGCCCCCGGCAATCCAGCACGTGTTCGGCGGTCATGGCCGTCCCTCCCCAGTCCGCGCGGCGGGGTCCCGGGCCCCGGCCCGCTTCCGCCCCAGCGGCGCGCGCGGGTGCGCCGCTTTGGGGTGCACGCCCCGCCGCACCGCTCTACGGCGAGTGCTCGGGCGGGGTCAACGGGTGAGTCCTCCCTCAGATGAACAGGGTGAGGTGGCTGCGCCGTGCCTCCGAAAGGAAGGCCCCCGCGCCCCCAAACTCGACCCCGTCCACGAAGTCGTCCTTGGAGAACCCGAAGACCTCCATGGTCATCGTGCAGGCGACCAGATGCACCCCGGATTCCAGGCAGACGTCGCGCAGTTCGCTGATCGCGGCCACGCCCTTGCGCTTGAACATGGACTTCATCATCCCGGTGGCCATGGCCTTCATGCCCGGCAGGGCCGTGAACAGATCGGCCATTGGGACGGGCATGGGCATGGCCGGGTTCCCGACCGGGGAGACGGCGAGGTGCCGCTCGAAGTCCTTGCGCAGCAGGCCGAGGCCGTAGAAGGTGAAGAAGAGGAAGACCTCCAGGCCGGCGGCCGCCGCGGCGCTGCCGAGGATGAACGGCGGGTAGGCCCAGTCCAGGGTGCCCTTGCTGACGATGAGGCAGGCCCGGCGGGCGGCCGGGTCCTGGCGCAGGGCCTGCCCGACCTCCTCGCGCACGATGCGGCGGACGTCCGCCTCGGTGAGGGGGGCCTGGGCTTCGCCGGCCTGGGCCGCGCGCGCCGCAGGCTGAGACGTAGGCGCGGAAGCGGGCTGCGCCATGGCGACCTCCAGGCGGTCCGTTCGCTCCCACGCCGCGGGGCGAATCTGCCTATAACCGCCAGGTTCCAGGGTATTCGCTCGGGGGGCGGCTGTCAATCTCCGGGGGGGCGGGTCTCGTCCGCGCAGGGGGGCGCGTCCCAGGGGCGGTGGTCCGACCCGCCGGGTGCCGCGGCCGCTGGCCGGACCGCCTCCGGGCGGCTCGGGGGCCCTCAGGGATCGATGCTGCGGGCGAGCTTCAGGGCCGGGGCGTTGTAGCCCTCGATCCGGTAGTGCCACGGGCCCTGCGTGAAGAGGACCCACACCGCCGCGTTGTCGGGCGCCAACGCCTGCGCCACCGTGCCCGCACGGACCCCGGGGACCGGGGTCTGCCCGGCGGGCAGGGCGGAGACGAGGGAGCTGGCGTAGGGTAGGAGCACCGGGGCGCCCGCCCCGAGCCCCGTGGTGTCCGCGACCTCGTAGGTCCAGCCCCCCACGCGCCAGCGCAGCAGGGAGTAGGTCAGGCCGCCCTGCTGCGGGAAGTAGAGGCCGTGGGCCCCCAGGGCGATGCCCTCGGCCACGCCGCCCCTGGCGGGGGCCGCGAAGGCCGGGCTCGGCCCGAGCGCGCCGGCCGCGCCGGCCTGCAGCACCGCGAGCAGATCCGCCTGGGGCACGGACTTCAGGCTATTGGGCGCGTGCGTCCCCGGGACGGAGGCGACCTCCACGCTGTAGGTGGTGGCGCTGGCCCGCACGGAGAAGTAGTAGCTCCGGCCGCCGCTCAACGGGGGCAACCAGGCCGGCAGCAGCGGCGCCGGCCCCGTGCGCCGCAGCAGGGGCAGGATGGGGCGGAAGGCGCGGTTGCCGGGGCGCGGCGCCGCGGCGCTGCCGGAGGGGGTGGCCCGGTGGGCCGCCGCCCGCGCGGTCGAGCCCTTGGAGGCCCGGGATGCGTGGTCGCCGCCTTTCGCCGCCGAGGGTGGGGGGGCCGAGGTCGAGGCGGGGCGGACCGTCGCGGGCCGGTGCCCGCAACCGGCCAGGGCGGCCGCCGCCAGGGTCAGGGCCACGAGCGCGCGCCGCAAGGCCATCCCTCCAGGGCTACACGCTATCATCATTCGCGTCGACTCGGGGTGCTCGGGGTCTCCGCGGGTTCGTCTTGCGTCGGCTCGGGTCGCTGGGATCGCCGTTGGGCCGCCGTGGGTCGCCTCGGGTCGCGGGCCCGGCGGGAAGCCGCGGGCGGCGCTCCGCTCCCCGCGGCGGGCAGGGCGGGTAAGAGCGGGTATCAAGAGCGGGTGTCACCGACCCCACGGCTAGAGCCGGGGGCTTGCGGCTGCTGGATCGCGCCGCGACAGGCCGGTTGACGGCGGCCCGCCAGCCCCACGTATAGCAAGGCTGGCAAGGTGGTTGGCTCCGATGTTCCTGGCCGCATTTAGGTCCGCGTGGAGGGAGAAGCCGCATTGCTTGCAGCGGAAGTCGCCGCGACTCGGACGGTTGGCCTTCTCCCGGTGCCCGCATCGGCTGCACTTCTGGCTGGTGTAGCGGGGATCGACCGTGGCGACAGCCACGCCCGCCAGGGCAGCCTTGTAGCGTGCGAAGCCGAGCAGGCGCGAGAAGGACCACGAGTGCAGGCGACGGCGCTGCTTCTTGCGTCCCTTCATGCGATCGCGGATGTCGGTCAGGTCCTCGAAGACCAAAACCGCGCCGGGCTCCACGGATTGGACCACGCGCTTGGACAACACGTGGTCACAATCCCGGCGGAAACGTTCCTGGCGGCCAGACACCTTACGCAGGTGTCGCTTAGCCGACCGTGTGCCTTTCGCCTGAAGAGCACGGCGCAGACGGAACGAACGGGCCTCGACTTCGCGCCAATGGCGAGAGCCAAGGAACTGTGCATCCGATGTCACGGCGGGGCATGCAACGCCAAGGTCAACCCCTACCACCTCTCCCGTTGGGGCAGCGCTGGGTTCTGGGGCCTGAACAACGACATGGAGCCAAAGCCGACCCTTGCGGTCCAAGCAGAGGTCGGACGAACGAACGGGGAGATCCTTGCGGTCCACATGGCAAGGGGGGATAAACAGAGTCACGCGCTGTCGTCCGGCAATGGTTGCCAAGGTCGCGTAGCCTTCCGCAAGATGGACCTTGGCCGAACGGGCGTCGTAACGGATGGCCGCCCGGCGCGAACGGGGGCACGAGACTTTCCGTCCTTTGCGCGCACGCGCCCGACAGGATGCGATAGCTTCGGTGGCTTTTACACGGGCGCTACAAACCAGTTGAGAGGGCAACAACGTTGCCGCCCGCTCCGCAGCGTAGGTCTCGTGGTGGAGTTCGACGCCGTTGAGACGCGGCATCTCCCATCCTGCGGCGCAGACACGGTTGAACGAGGCGGTGTACTGCGCGATGGTTTCTCGCAGCGCCTCATCCGGGTCCCCACTTACCCGTACCCGCAGTCGAAGCGTCAAGTCCATGGTCATATAGTACCACAGATACTATGTCCGCGCAAGGGAGGGAACGCGCGGCTCTGCCCACGGCTGAAGCCGGGGGTATCAGACGGCCGCGCGGAGATTTGATGACCCGCGCCCAGGCGGCCACGCTGCTCGACGGGGTCGAGCGACGCTTCCTCCAGGGAAACCCCCTGCCTGTCGTGACCGGCATCAACCCGCCGAGCGGACCGGCCGCGGGCGGCACGCAGGTCGCGATCACCGGGTCCGGCTTCGATGGCGCGCGAGCCAGGTGCTCCTCTCAGGCGCCCAGGGCACCGGTGCCGCCGCGGCGGCGAGCTTTCTGGTCGACTCCTGACGGGCAGATCACGTTGACGCCCCCGCCCGGCTCGGCGGGTGCGCCCGTGGACGTGGAGGTGGTCACCCCGGCGGGCGCCAGTGCGCCTGCCGATCGCGTCACCTATCAGGCGGCTGGCTCCGAGGGCGGGCTGGTGACGCAGCCGATCGTGACGGGCGTGAATCCCTCCGGCGGGGCGGCCGCCGGCGGCACGGTGGTGACCATCCCCGGGCTGGGCTTCACGGGCGCGACGGCGGTCGCCTTCGGGGGCGCGGCGGCCACGAGCTTCACCGTCGTCTCGGACGGGGAGATCCAGGCCACGGCGCCGCCCGGCCGCGGCACCGTCGACGTGACGGTGACCACCACCGGGGGCACCAGCGGCACGGGCGCCGCGGACCGGTTCACGGCAACGGCCTTCAGGCGATGGCAGCGTTACCGTCGCGCTCACCAAGACCTTCCTCCCCAACCGCACGATCATCACCGCTTCTTCAGCACCCACAGCCCGCGCCTGCTCGCCCTCGTCGGGACCTGACGCTCTGTCTTCGCCTCCTCACCAGGTCCCGCTTGCAGGCCGCCCCGCGCCGGCCTGGTTGATTGCGCGCCACCCCCTCGTCGCGTCCCGTTCCCCCGCCCTTCGCCCCCTCCGCGCCCACAACGTGTCTCTCCAATCCGTCCCCCGCCCATCCCCTCGCGCCTCCCCCGACCCCGGAACGACGCCACCCTGGGGGGATGGCTCGCCTGGCGCTTCGACCAGGGCAGCCGTCCAGGCTCGACGGGGCGGTGGGAGGAGGCTCCGACGTGCGCGGTCGGCCGGATCAGAGGAAAAAGTCTGCGCCCAAACGCGCGGATGGGCGCAGGACCCAGGATGGAGGTGCAGAACAAAATGCATCGTGACGTTCCGAACGCAGCTCCGGGTACGCAAAGAGGTGCGTTGAGAAACGCGGCACACCTCCCGCGGTATCGCACGTGGACGGCTTCATGACCAGGAGGCGCGGGATCCGGTCCGGCCGCTCTGCCCAGACCGAGGTGACCCGCGGTCGTGGCCCGGGGCGGGCCGGGCGCATGTGCCACCAGACGGCGCTGCCGGTGGAGGGAGACGTGAAGCGGGATGAAGGATCTGCACATCCTGCCGAAGGTCCGCGACAGTTGGAGCTACCTCTACGTCGAGCGCACCCACATCGATCAGGAAGACAAAGGCATCTGCACAACGGATGCCCGTGGAACGGTTCACATCCCGTGCGCATCCCTCAGCCTGCTCATGCTGGGGCCGGGGACGACGATCACCCACGCGGCGGTCTCCACGGTCGCGGAATCCGGGTGCCTGATCGCCTGGGTTGGCGAGCAGGGCGTGCGGTTCTACGCGCAGGGCATGGGAGAAACCCGCAGCTCGTCACGCCTCTTGCAGCAGGCGCGTCTCTGGGCCAGTCCGGAACGCCGCCTGGAGGTCGTGCGTCGAATGTACGAGATGCGTTTTCCCGAACCGCTGCCGCCCGAGTTCACCCTACGCCAGATCCGCGGCCGGGAGGGGGCCAGGGTTCGAGCCGCGTACGCGGCGGCAGCGCGCCGCTTCGGGGTCGACTGGGCCGGCCGCAACTACGACCGGGACGATTGGGACCATGCCGATCCCGTCAATCGGGCGCTGTCCGCGGCGAACAGCGCCCTGTACGGTGTCTGCCATGCCGCCATTGTCTC
>DAHWHV010000390.1 GCA_027335545.1 Clostridia bacterium | reverse complement strand
GCCCGGCCGCGCGCCGCCGGGCCTGACCCCGCGGCGGCCGACCCCGCCCCGTATCCCTTGCTGCGCCGGCCCGGGGCCATCGGCTCGCTCGTGCTGCCCCACCGTATCGTCATGGGGGCCATGCACACCGGTCTGGAGGGCGCCGCGGGCGATCCCGGCCGGCTGGCGGCCTTCTACGCCGCCCGCGCGCGGGGGGGCGCGGCCCTCATCATCACGGGGGGCGCCGCAGTGAACCGGGAGGGTTCCGGGACCGGCTACGCGCGCCTGGACCACACGGGCGACCTCCCGGCCCTGCGCCTCGTGGCCGAGGCTGTCCACGCCGCCAGCGGCCGGGTCGCGCTGCAACTCTTTCACCACGGCCGCTACGGCCGCTCCCGCGAGACCGGCCTGCCGCCGGTCGCCCCCTCCGCGCTGGCGCCGCGCATCCACCCGGAGGTGCCCCGGGCCATGGGTCCGGCCGACATCCGGCACACGATCGCCGACTTCGCCCACGGGGCCGGCCTCGCCCGCGAACTCGGCTACGACGCGGTCGAGGTGATGGGCTCGGAAGGCTACCTGCTCGATTCGTTCGTCTCCCCGCTCACCAACCGGCGCACGGACGAATGGGGAGGCAGCCCCGAAGGCCGGCGGCGGCTGCCCCTCGCCGTCCTCGCCGCCGTCCGTTCCGCCGTGGGCCCCGACTTCCCGGTCATCTACCGCCTGACCGGCGCCGACCTCATGGAAGGGGGCACCCCCGAGGACGAGGCGCTGGCGTTCGCACGCGCCGTGGCCGCGGCGGGGGTCGACGCCATCAGCCTCGGCATCGGCTGGCACGAGTCGCGCGTGCCCACGGTCGGGGCGCTGGTGCCGCGGGCCGCCTTCGCCGAGGTGGCGCGCCGGGTGCGGGAGGCGGTGAGGGGCGAGGGCGCGACGTCCGGGGCGCAGCATCCCACCGAGCCGGCCGGCGATCCGCCCGCGCGGCCCCAGGGTCACGCGGCCGGCGGGGTGCCGGCGGTGGCCGTCCTGGCCGCCAACCGCATCAACACCCCCGAAGCCGCCGAGGCCGTCCTGGCGTCGGGCGCCGCGGACTTCGTCGCGCCCGCCCGCCCGTTCCTGGCGGATCCCGCCTTCGCGGCCAAGGCCCTAACCGGCCAGCGCGCTCGTCTCAACGTGTGCGTGGCCTGCAACCAGGCCTGCCTCGACCACGTCCTCGGCGAGCCGCCTACCCCCGTCTCCTGCCTGGTCAACCCAGCGGCCGCTCGCGAGGAGGAGTTCAGCCCGCGGCCGGCGCGCACGCCCCAGCGCGTGGCCGTGGTCGGCGGCGGGCCTGCGGGCCTGGAGGCGGCCCGCGTCCTGGCGTTGCGGGGCCACCGGGTGACGCTGCTCGAGGCAGAGGGGGAGCTGGGCGGCCAACTGCGCTTGGCCCGAGTCGTGCCCGGCAAGTTCGAGTTCGACGAGACGATCCGTTACTACCGCGCCGAATTGACGCGAGCCGGCGTCCGCATCGAACTGGGCCACCGCGCGCGGGCGGAGGAGTTGCTCGCCTTCGACGCGGCGGTGCTGGCGACGGGGGTTCGCCCCTTTGTGCCCTCGCCCGAGGAGCTGCCGGGCGTGGGATCCCCCCACGTCGTCGACTACGCGGCCGTCTTGACTGGCCGGGCCGCCGTCGGCGAGCGCGTCGCCATCATCGGCGGCGGCGGCATCGCCTGCGACCTGGCCCACCACCTCGCCGACCAGGGAGCGCTATCCCCCGCCGCCGCGGCCTTTCTGGCCGAACAGGGCGTGCTGCCGGCGGCCGCCGCCCTGGCCGCGCTCCGCGGGCACCGGCGGATCACCCTCATGCGCCGCGGGCCGCGCATCGCGCCGCTGGTCGGGCGCACCACGCGCTGGGCACTGCTCCAGGCCCTGCGCGCGCGCGGCGTCGGGATGCTGACCGGCGTGACCTACCGCGCCATCACCGCGGAGGGCGTGCTGCTGGAACGGGACGGCCGCGAGGAACTGGTACGGGCGGATACGGTGGTGATCGCCGCCGGGCAGCGCGCTGTCAACGAACTCGCCACGGCGCTCGCGGGGAGGATGGCGGTGCACCTGGTGGGCGGCGCACGGGAGGCCCGGGCGGTGGACGCGGAGCGCGCGATCGAGCAGGGCGCGCGCGCCGCCCTGGCGCTTTGAGTCCAGGGGCCATGCTGCCGGCTGCTCTCTGCGGACCGCCGCGGGTCGCATGGCGCGCGCGCAGATCGTGGACGGCCTCCCGCTCCCTCCTTGGCGGAAGCGGCGGGTGTGCACCGGCGCCGCCTGGAGCGGTGTAGGATAGGGCGGTGGACGCGCTCGCCCGGACGGGAGGGCGCCCTGGTCTCCCCGTTGCGCGAGGCGAACGCGCGCGCTACGCTCGCTGCGGCAACGCCCGCGCGCCGATGCGCCGCCGGTGGGGCGGTGGCTGGCCTGCGCGGGGACAGGGCTCCCGAGGATGCGCGGGAACCGACCCGTAGGGGGTCTCCCGCAGGCGAATCCCCCGGCTGTAGCCGTGGGAAAGACATCAAGGTGAACACCATGCTAACCGCGTTGGTCTTGGCCTGCGCCGCGGCGGGTGCCCTGCTCGCCACGCTGGCTGCGCGGCGCGAAGGCGCGTGGGGCCCCTGGCCCGCGCGCCGCACCCTGCAGGGCGCCCTTGCCGGCGCCGTGGGCGGGTTGCTCCTGATCCCGGTGCTGGGGCTGCTGGCCGCGGTGGTCTTCTTCATCCTGGCCCTGGCCGTGGTGGCGGCCCTCGCCTTCGGCATCTTCCTGGTCAGCCGGCGGCTGCCCCACCGCTCCTGGCACGGA
>DAHWHV010000260.1 GCA_027335545.1 Clostridia bacterium | reverse complement strand
AGCGCGTGCCGAGCGTCGGTCGCGCGTGCCCCGGTGTGCGCCGCCACGCCGCGCCGCGCCGGGCCAGAAACCGCCCGCGGCCTAAGCACTGCGGGGGAGGGGGGGGCGTGGCCCGCCCCCGCAGTTCCCCGCCGGGTGGGTCGTTCGGCGCCGCCGGCCCGCGCGGGGCCGGGTTCGGGGTTCGACCCGTTCCTCCGGGCCCGGCTCCCAACACCTCCCTCCGCACGCTATACTCGCGGAGGGTGTGGCCGCCGGCCGCGGGCCAGCGGGCGGCCACGCCGGTAAGGAGGGGCGTCGTGTCGGCATGGGTCCTAGCCGTCCTGGCCGGGTTGGTGCAGGGCGTGGTGGAATGGCTCCCCGTCAGCAGCAAGACGATGATCACCCTCATCTTCGCCGCCGGGGGCTTCACCCTGGGCACCGCCTACGTGATGGGGCTGCTCGCCAACTTCGGCTCCTTCTTCGCCGCCCTGTGGTTCTTCCGGCGGGACATCGGCGCCGCCCTGGCCGGCCTGCGCCATCCCTTCTCCGCCAGTGAGGACGCGCGCCTGCTGCGCTACCTGGTGTTGGCGACGTTCGCCACCGGCGTGGTGGGCGTTCCCATCTACGCCTTGGTCAAGGGCGCCTTCTCCGCCACCACCGGGGCGGCGGCCATGGTGGCCATCGGCGTGCTGTTGCTGCTGACCAGCGGCGTGAACTGGTGGCGGGAACGGCTGGCCCGGCAGAGGCCCCCGGCCGCCTCCCCCGTGCCCGGGACGGGGGTGTCCCTGGTGGTGGGGGCCTGCCAGGGGCTCGCGGCCCTGCCTGGGGTCAGCCGGAGCGCGATCACCGTAACGCCGTTGCTGCTGTTGGGCTACGACGTCGCCGCCGCCCTGCGCCTCTCCTTCCTCCTGGACGTCATCGGGCTGCTGGGGGCGGGCGTGGTGCCCCTGGTGGTGGGGCACGCCGGGCTGCACTCCGTGGCCAGGGTGGGCTGGGGGCCCGTGGCCGTGATGGTGGCCGTGTCGGCCGTGACCAGTTTCCTGACCATCGCCGGCGTGCTGCGCCTGGCCTCGCGCCTGCGAGGGTCGCTGGTGACCCTGTGCATCGGCGTGCTGACGATCGCCGCCGCGCTGCTGGTCCCCCGGTGAGCGGGGACGGGGGCCGCCCCCGCGTCCGCTGTCCCGCCGGACCCCCCAGGGACGAGGCGGCGGCCCAGGCCCGCCCACCGACCGACGGTCCCGTTTGGGACGCAGGGGGCCTGGTACGGGTCGGCCGGGCGGAGGGCCGGAGGCGGCGCGTGGGGCTGGCCCGGGCCAGCCCCACGCGCCGAGCGGGGGCCCCCGCGCTGGCCGAGGGCCGACGCGGTCCCCGACCAGCACCCGGCTGTCACAGCCCGCCTGCGGCTGTCACAGCCCGCCTGCGGCTGTCACAGCCAGTAGTAGCGCTCCAGGAGCCGCCGGCTGCCCGGGTCCAGGTCGGCCAGGTTCGGGATGTCGCAGCGGTTCCCGTCGCGGTCGGAGAGGATCAGCCGTCCGCCCTCCAACTGCTGGATGCCGTCGAACAGGCTGACCATGCGTAGCCGTACCGGCCCGCGGTCGGTCTGGAGTTGCCAGACCACCGCCCCGCTCTGACCGGGGTCCTCGTCGCGCACGGAGACGATGCGCACCACGCGGGGCAGGAAGTAGCGCAGGCGCAGGGCCCCGCGGACGGCGGCCCGGCTTGCTTCGTCCAACGCCCCGAGGGTCTCCAGCACCCCCAGCTCGACCCGGTCCGACTGCCCGCCGTCGGAACGGCGCCCGTCGGCATCGGGGTCCTCCACGGCGACCAGGGAGATCCACTCCGCCGGATCGGTCAGAGGGAAGGTCAGGTGGACCAGGAGCTCGTCGTAATGCCGGCCGTGGACCTCGCCCCACAGCCGGCCGCTGCCGTCCCCGTCCAAGCGGCAGGCCGCGGGGTCCAGCACGATCAGATCCAGGCCCTCCAGGGCCGTCTGCCATGGATCGGGCTCCGTCGCCGCCGGCGCATCCGTCGCCGCCACGCCGGGGTCCGCCTCACTCCTGACCACGGGTCCCCCCCCTTGCTCCGGCTGCCATACGTCCGGCTCCCGCCGGGCGGGCGCCCCCAACCCGTCCGGCCCGCGGTGTGCGGCGGCGCCCCCCGG
>DAHWHV010000336.1 GCA_027335545.1 Clostridia bacterium | reverse complement strand
TGCAGGGCGCTTGCGCGCGACCGTGCATGGCCGCCCCCCGGCGGCCGGAGGGTGCTGCGCCCGTCGTCTGGACGCCCGCCCTCGACGGGCCTGCCGCTGCGGGTCTCTGGCGGCGGCGGGCAAGACGGTGCGGCGCGCATCTGCTTGGGCGGCGTCCTCCGGCTCCGGACCCCGCGCGCGCCGCCGCCCGCCGCAGCGGCCCCTCGGTTTGCGGGGCCGTCCCAGCGTACCCATTCCCCATAGCGGGGAAGCCGCCGCACGGGTCGGACGACCGCCCACCTGCCCCACCGCCGCCACAGACCGCCCGCGCTCCGTCGGTGTCTCTCTGGCGCGCGATACGGAGGAACGGGTCACGGTTGGTCGCTCCCAGACCCCAGCGCGCGAGATCGATCGTGCGTGCGCGCCGACCACATCATCCCGCGTGCCTCGTACAGCGGCGGCGGTGCGTGGCGAGCCCGCGCGCGGAGCCTTGCCCCTCCGCTGGGAGCGATTGCCCCCTGGGGCCTTGCGTGTGTCGGGGTGAGCGGATGGGCAGTCGGGTGCTCCGTGCGGTGGTCCCGGCGTCGCGCGCGGTCCGGACCCCGGTCCCCGCGCCGCGCCGGGTCCCGCGCGGTCTTGCCGCTGAGAGCGGCGCGTAGCCTCGCCGGGGAAGCGCGGCGCTTCCCGCAAGGGGGGTGGGGGCGTGGTGCAGCCCGGCAGGGGTGTGCTGGACTTCGCGGCGGCGCTGGCCGCCGGCGTGCTCGCTTTGGCCTGGGCGTGGCGCCTCGCGGCCCGGCTCGGGCGGATGCCGGCCGGTGACGCGCGTATGGCGGCCGTCGCCCGGGCCATCCGCGAGGGGGCTTCCGCCTTCCTGCGCCGGGCCTACGGCACTGTGGGGCTATTCGTCGCCGTCCTGGCCGCCGCGCTGGTCGCGGCGGGCCGCCTCGGGCACCCGCAACTCACGCCGGCCACGGCCGCGGCCTTTCTGGCGGGAGCAGCCTGCTCCCTCCTCGCGGGTCTGGCGGGCATGCGCGTGGCGGTGGCTGCCAACGCACGCACCGCCGACGCGGCGCGGCGCGGGCTCCGCGCCGCCTTCGCTGTCGCGTTCGACGGCGGGAGCGTTGTGGGCTTCACGGTGGGCGGCCTGGGTCTGCTCGGCGTCGCCGCGGTGCTGTTCGCCTTCGGCGATCCGGCCCGACCCGCGACGCTGGACGCCGTCAACGGCTTTGCCCTGGGGGCCAGCTCCGTCGCCCTGTTCGCGCGCGTGGGAGGGGGCATCTTCACCAAGGGCGCGGACGTGGCAGCGGACCTGGTCGGCAAGGTGGAGGTGGGCATTCCCGAGGACGACGCGCGGAACCCGGCTGTGATCGCCGATAACGTGGGGGACAACGTGGGCGACGTGGCCGGCATGGGGGCAGACCTGTTTGAGTCCTACGCCGGCTCGCTGGTGGCCGCCCTGGCCATCGGGGCCGCGGACCTCGGGCGTGGCGGCGCCCCCCTGCTCCTGCCCCTGGCCCTCGCCGCGCTGGGTCTCGGCGCGTCCTGGTGCGGTGGCCTGCTGGTCCGCGCCCTCGCGGCGCGCGACCCCGCAGTGGCCATGCGCCTCGGCACGTGGGGCGCGGGGCTGGTGTTCCTGGCCGGCGCCTGGTGGGGGACGGCGGTCCTGTACGGGGCGCCATCGCTGTTCGGGGCGGTGGCGTGCGGCCTGGCCCTGGCCCTTGGCGTCGGCTACTTGACTGAGCGCGCCACGGGGGCCGGACGGGCCCCGGTGGTGGCAGTGGCCCGCAGCGCGGCCGTGGGGCCGGCGACCACCGTGATCGAGGGGCTGGCCCTGGGCATGGCGTCAGTCGCCGCCCCGGTGGCGCTGGCGGCCCTGGCTATCCTCGGAGCCTACGCCTGCGGGGGACTGTACGGCATTGCGCTGGCGGCCGTGGGCATGCTCGCCACCACGGCCATCGTGCTGGCGGTGGACGCGTACGGACCCATCGCCGACAACGCCGGGGGCATCGCGGAGATGGCGGGACTGCCG
>DAHWHV010000319.1 GCA_027335545.1 Clostridia bacterium | reverse complement strand
GGCGAGGCGATCGCCGATCCGCGCTGGCTGTATTGCGCCGGCTGTGGCCGAGAGTTGCCCCGTTGACCTCCTTCTTGCGGCTGCGGGGGGGCTGCCCTGGCGGGGTGGGACGCCTCGCCGTTCGTCCCGTTGGCCGTGACGCAAGCCTGTGGGCGTCGAGGCGGGCGTTGCCACGTGGAGCGGAGGGCCAAGCCTGAGGCGCCGTACCTGGCGTCCCAGCGACCAGCGGGCCCAGGCGCGGCGCCGTGCAGGCGCCGCACGGCTCGGTGCGAAAGCGTCCGCTCGCTTCGGTCGCCCACAACACGGCGCTACCCCCCGCTCCCGGTTCCCTGGAAGGTACGTCGCCCGAACCTTCCAGGGCGCGCACCGCCTGTCCGCCGGCAGAGCGGGTCCCGGGGCGCGCCCGCGAGGACACGGGGGCCCGCCAGGCCGGCGGGACGGCGCCACGCGGCATGAAATAGGCGGGACCGACTCGTGCGCCGCCGTCTAGCCCACACCACGCGGCGGGTCCTTGCAGGAATCGCCGCTCCTGTTCTCCAAACCTCGCGTGGCCGCGCCCAGCGCGGCCTGGCGGGGGTGGTGGGCGTTGCGGGTCCGGCGGGAGCGGCGTGAGGACGGCCGTTTGCTGACCTATTTCACGGACGACGCGGGCGGGGCGGGGGAACCGGGCCCGGCCCAGGTGGCCGCTGGCCGGGAGGCCGAGGGCTCGGCCATCCTCGTCACGGGCGGGTGCGGCTACATCGCCGGTCCCCTGGTCCAGCGGCTGGTCACTGCCGGCGAGACCGTGGTGGTGCTGGACGACCTGGGCACCAGTACCGGGCGTACCCTGCACCCCCAGGCGCACCTGGTGCGGGGGCGGGTGGGCGACGCCCTCGCCCTGCGGCAGATCTTCGGCCGCTGGCGCATCGGCGCCATCTTCCATTTCGCGGCTGCCGCGAGCGTGCCCGACTCGATGCGCGATCCCCTGGGATACTATCGGAGCAATGTGCGCGAGGGGCTCACCCTGCTGGAGCAGGCCGTGGCGGCGGGGTCCCCGCCGCTCGTGTTCTCCTCGTCGGCCTCCGTGTACGGGGTGCCGGAGCGCGTGCCGATCCCCGAGGACGCGCCCCTGCGGCCGGTGAGCACGTATGCGGAGACCAAGCGCGCCTTCGAGGCCGCTCTGCAGTGGGTGGGCCAGGCCGCGGGACTCCCTTGGGCGGCCCTGCGCTACTTCAACGCGGCGGGCGCGGACGGGCCGTGGGAGGCCAAGGACCCGGAGACGCACCTGATCCCGCTCGCCCTGGCGGCCATCCGCGGCGGCCCGCCGCTACGGGTGTTTGGCACGGACTACCCGACGCGCGACGGCACCGCCGTACGCGACTACGTGCACGTCGCCGACCTCGCCGAAGGGCACCTGGCCGCACTGCGCCACCTGCGGACCGGTGGTCCATCGGGCGCCTTCAACCTGGGCACCGGCGGCGGCTATACGGTGTGGGAGGTCATTGCGGCCATCGAGGCCGTCATCGGCCGCCCCGTGCCGCGGATCGTCGCGCCGCGGCGCCCTGGCGACCCGCCGGAGTCGGTCGCCGACCCCACCCGGGCGCAGGGGGTCCTCGGTTGGACGGCGCGGCGCTCCGGCCTGCGTGAGATCGTGGCCGACGCGTGGGCCGCGATGCGCCGGGTGTACGGGGAGGAGACCGCCGGGTGAGCCATCTGCGCCTCGACCCCCTGAGCGGTCAGTGGGTCCACGTCGCCGCCCGCCGCATGCATCGGCCGCTGACCGCATCCGCCGTGGGCTGCCCGTTCTGCCCGGTGCCGGCGGACGCCCCGGCGGCGGTGCGCGCGGCCAGCGAGGCGCCGGATGCCGACTATGACGTCGCGGTCTTCGAGAACCGCTTCCCGGCCATGGGGGGAGAAGCCGACCCCCTCGGGGTGCTCTCGCCCGGCGGCTGCGCCGCCCCAGCGGGGGGCCGCGCCGAGGTGGTGCTGTACGCGCCGCGCCACGACGTGCACCTCGCCACCCTGCCGGAGGCCAAGGTGCGGCTGCTGGCCGAGGTGTGGCGGCAGCGCACGCTGGCGCTAGAGGCGGATCCGCGCGTCGCTTGCGTGTTCGTGTTCGAGAACCGCGGCCACGACGTCGGCCAGACCATCGACCATCCCCACGGGCAGATTTACGGGTATCCGTGGGTGCCCCCGCGCATCGCCGAGGAGGCGGCCCTGGTGCGGCGCTTCCGCGCCGAGGAGGGGGAGTGCCTGCAGTGTGCGCTGCTGCGCCGCGATGAGCGCGAGGGCGCGCGCGTGGTGGAGGCCGATGGCGCCTGGGTCGCGCTGGTGCCCTTCGCGCCCCGCTTCCCCGCTGAGGTGCACATCGTCCCCCGACGGCACGTGGGCGGCCTGCCCGCGCTCGACGACCCTGAGGTCGACTCGTTGGCGCGGCTGCTGCGCCGCGCGGTTGCCCGCTACGACCGGCTGTACGGTGCGCCGATGCCCTACATGATGTGCCTCTACCAGCGCCCGCGCGGGCTGGCGGCGGGGGACCTCTGGCACATGCGCCTCGCCTTCTACCCCCTCCTGCGCGGGCCGGGCCGGCTGAAGTATCTGGCGGCGTCGGAGTCCGGCGCGGGGGCCTTCCTGCTGGACGCGACCCCGGAGGACATGGCCGCGGCGCTGCGCGCGGGGGCGCTGTAACGGCCGTCCGGCCGCCCGTGGCCACGTCGACGCGCGGGCGCTGGGTGACGGGTCGTCTCGGCCAACGCGTTGTCGGCGCGGCCCGTCACCGGGATGGCGCCACGCCGCGTGGGCCCGCGGGTGGCGGTCAAGCGCGGGGGGCGCGCCTCGCGCGCGGGGCGCGTCGCTGGGCGCAGGCGCCTGCCCGGAGGAGACGGCCCCCGGGGGCGGCCGCGGGCCCGGGGAGAACGATGGGGGGGGTGGCGGCGTGGACGCGGCTGGTGCCTGGCGGCGCGCCGGTGCGGGCTTTTCCGACTGCTTCGGCGGGCGACCCGCTGGCGTGTGGCGCGCGCCGGGCCGTGTCAATCTCATCGGCGAGCACACCGACTACCAGGAGGGCCTGTGCCTGCCCATGGCGATTGACCGCCACGTGGTGGTGGCCGCGCGCCCCCGATCGGACCAATGGGTGCGGGCCGTGAGCAGCGCGCGCGGCCCGGCCCCGGACGCCGACCTCGGCGCGCTTGGTCCCGGGCCCCAAGATTCGTGGTTCAACTACGTGGCGGGCGTGTTGGCGGTGTTAGCGCCACCGGCCGGCTGTGACCTCTTCGTCGATGCCGATCTGCCCGTGGGCGCGGGGCTGTCCTCGTCGGCCGCCCTGGAGCTGGCCGTGGCGGTCGCGATCAACGACCTCTTTGCCTTGGGGCGTAGGCCGGAGGACCTGGCCCTCGCCGGTCAGCGCGCCGAGCACGACTTCGCCGGCGTGCGTTCGGGCCTGATGGACCAGCTCGCCTGCGTCTTCGGCCGGCCGGGGCACGCCCTGCTCCTGGATACGCGCACCCGGGCGGTGACCCCCGTGCCGTGGCGGCCCGAGGACGCTGGGCTGGCGTTGGCCGTGGTGGACACGCGCGCGGAGCACCAGGTGGTGGGCGGCGGGTACGAGGCGCGCGTGCGCGAGGTGCGCGCGGCCGCCGCTGCGCTGGGCGTGCCCGCACTGCGCGACGCCGCGCCCGCGGACCTGCCGCGGCTGGAGGGGCAGCCCCTGCTGCTGCGTCGGGCGCGGCACGTGGTCAGCGAGAACGCACGGGTCCGCACCGTTGTCGCCGCCGCCAGCCGCGGGGACTGGGAAGGGGTGGGGCAGGCGTTTCTGGCGTCGCACCGCTCGCTCGCCGAGGACTACGAGGTGAGCCACCCGGCGCTGGACGCCGTCGTCGATCAGGCCGCGCGGACGCCGGGCGCGCTGGGGGCGCGGCTGACCGGCGCGGGCTTCGGCGGCAGCGCGATCGTCCTGCTGCACGCCGACGCGGTGGACATACTCGCGCAAGGGTTGCGCCAGGAGTTCGCGCGGCACGGCTGGGTGCCGTGTGCCGTGCAGACCTTCTGCCCCGTGCAGGGCGCCGCGCGCGTGGCGGATCTGGGCTGAGGGCGCGCAGGCCCGCGGCGGGCGGCGGGGCGGCGCCGGCGC
>DAHWHV010000318.1 GCA_027335545.1 Clostridia bacterium | reverse complement strand
CCGGTGCCACCGCGGTGAGCCAGCCGGCGCTGGACATCGTCGCCTGTGCGGGGGCCGCGGTGGCGGTGATGGTGGACGGGCGGTGGGCCGTGGCCGTGGCGGCCCTGGCGGTCGCGGTGGGGCTGCTGCCGGCGGCGGCGGACTTCGGAGGGGTGGGCGAGGCGGTCGCGCTGCTGGGCGTCGCCGCCGCTGCGAGCCCGGCTGCCTGGGTGGCCCGTGCCGCGAGCCTCCGTCTGCCGCGTCCCGTGCGGACCGGGGCCGGCCCTGCGAGGGCGCGCTCCGCCGACCCACTCTTCGGGCCGCGCGCGGTCCGGGCGGCGGCCGCCGTGGTCGTGCTTCCCGGCGCCTCCTGGGTCAGCTTCAACATACCCGTCGGCTCCGTCATCGCGGTGGAGGGCCGGCTCTTTCCGGTCGCCGTGGTGTTCGCGATCGGGGCCGTGCGCCTGCTGCTCGCCAGGACCCTGAGCGACCTCGCCACCGGCGTTGCCGTGCTCGCCGTGGGGCTCGCCGCCGCCTGGCTCCTGCGGGGCGGCCTGGACCCGCTCCCGGCAGCCGTGGGGGTCGCCTGCCTGGCTCCGGCGGCGGCCGCCATCGCGGGTTGGGTGGGTGGGCGCGGCCGGGACGCCCGTGCGACCGGGGACGCGTCATGAGCCTGCCCTGGTTGGCCGGCATCTGGCTGGTTGCCGGGGTGGCGGCCGGTCTGTTCGGTCGCGGCCCCCACTCCCGGCGGGCCGCGGCCCTCATCTCCCTGGCCGTCCTCGCCGTCGCCTGCGCGCTCACCGAGCGGGTGGGTGCGACCCCGCATCCTCTGAGCGGAGCCTCGCCGGCTCTGAGCCGGGAGGGTGCCGGCCTGCTGACCGCGTCGGCCGTCGCTCTCTGGCTCTGCCTGCTGCTGGCGGACCGCATCGAGGGCCGCGAGGTCCTCATGCTCGGCGCAGCCGGCGGCGCGGTGGCGCTCCTTCTCGGCGCCGGGTCGCCGCTCCTGCTCGGCGTCGCCGCAGTCCTCGCCGTCGCCGCGCTCACCCTGCGCTGGCTCGCTGTCGCGCCGGGTCGCGCCGGCCTGGCCGCGGGACGCGTCGCCGGCACCGGCGCCGCCGCCCTGCTGGCCGCGAGCGTCTTCCTGCCCGTGACCGCGCCCGGCTCCACGGGCGCGCCCGCCGTCGGGATGGCCGCGGGGCTGATCGGCGCCGGCGTGGTCGCCCTCGCCGGGCTCGTGCCCCTGGGAGGGTGGGTCGCCGGTGCGATGGGGGTGCTCGCACCCACCGAGGCGGCGGCCTGGCTCGTGCTGGTGGTTCCGGCCACGCTCGTGGCCTCGGGGGCGCTCACCGGCGCGCTCCCCCTGGTGGGCCGCCTGGCCGTGGAGCACACCCTGCTCATCTGCGGGCTGATCAGCGCCGTGTGGGCGGGCCTTCAGGCGGTCCGCGCCCGGTCGGGCGCCCTGCGCTCGGCGGGCGATGACCCGGCGGCCGGCCGCCGGCGCGCTGCCCCGCCGTACCGCCGTCTCGCCCTGGGCGACGTCGCCCTCGTCGCGGTGGGCATCGGCACCGGCCAGGCCGTGGGGATCACGGGGGGGCTGCTCATCATCCTCACCCACCTGGTGGTCGCGCCCCTGCTCCTCCAGCTGCCCAGAGGAGGCGTCGGGTGGCCCCGCCGCCTCCTCTGGCTGGCGCTCAGCGGAGTGCCGCCGGCGCCCAGTTTCTGGGGACGTGTCCTGGTGCTCCGGGCGTGTGCCGGCTTCGGAGGGTCGGCGACCCT
>DAHWHV010000309.1 GCA_027335545.1 Clostridia bacterium | reverse complement strand
ACCCGGCGCCAGGACTCGCAGGCGTTGGCGACGGGCAACCCGGCCAGGATGAACCATTGGGCGCCGAGTGTGAGGAAGACGGCGGCGCCCAGGGCGCCGGCGATCGCGCCGAACCACAGCTGGTCCTCCTGGCGCGCTGGCGAGGTCGGCGGGTCGCTCAGCATGAAGGCGCCGCAGAAGATCAGGGCGTTGATGTCCGGGGCGCGGAAGACCTGGGCCACGGCGGCGGCGTCCCCGAAGAAGGCGGCGGCGGTCAGGGGCAGCAGCGCGGAGAGGAGGAAGGCCAGGGCTAGGGGGAGCTTGTGGATCTTCTGGGCCACGTACCAGCCCGCGCCGAGCACGACGGCGAACCCCAGGGGGCCGGCATACGGCAGGGCACCCCACCAGCTCTGACCGGCGTGCAGGACCGGGGCCGTAACGACCAGCGCCAAGGCGGCCGGGTTGAAGACGTTGCTCCAGCGCGTCCGCAGGGCGTGCTTGAGGCCGACGGCCAGGGCCCCCGTGAGCAGCGGCACATAGGTGGGCGTCGCCCGCGCCAGCACGAAGGCCACGAACAGCCCGCTCAGAATCGCCCCGGTGGGGAAGGCCCAACGCCGGCCCCGCCCGACGGCCAGTTCCACCGCCACCGCGCCGCCGACCGCGGCCAGCACGTCCGGCAGCGTGTGGCGGGTGGTGCCGACCATGGCGGCCAGCATCAGGCCCACCAACACCAGCAGCACGGTCCCCTTGGGGGTGCGGCAGAAGTGCCCGAGGCGCTGCAGCGGTGGGCGCTCCCGGGTCGTCGGCCGGGGGGCGGGACGGGTCGCGGGGGCTCCAGCCAAGGCGTCCACCTCGCCAATCTCGCGGCACGTCTCGTGGGGCAGCGGGGCGGGGTCGGCCCGCGACGGCGGCGCGGGCGGGCCACCGACCGCGGCCCAGCCCCGGAGTCAGGGACCGGCGGCCGGCGCTCCGTCGCCTCCCTGCAGCGCCCCCCAGCCCGGGGTCTGCCGGCTCTGCAGCGCGTCGGTCAGGAGCAGGGCCTCCACCCCTTGGCGCCGGAGCCAACGCAGGCCGGGCCCCGGGCCCAGCACCATCGCCGCGGTGCCGAGGGCGTCGGCCAGGGTGGCGTTCGGGGCGACCACCGTGCAACTGGCCAGCGCCTCCCCGGGAGCGGCGGCGACCGGGGCGGCGCGACCCCCTGGCGAGGCCGCGGCGCACGCCGCCCCTGCCCGCGGGTCCAGGTGGTGGCCGCGCCCGTGCGGTCCGTGCCGCTCGTAGTCCCCGGAGGTGCAGACGGCCCCCTGGGCCAGGACCAGGGTGGTCCACAGGGCGCCGGGCCGGCGCGGGTGGCGGATGCCGATGCGCCACGGGCCCCCGTCGGGGTTGACCCCGCGCAGGGCGATGTCGCCGCCGGCCTCGACCGCGGCACCGGCGCAACCGTCCAGGGCCGCCAGGGCCAGGTCGACGGCCAGGCCCTTGGCCAGGCCGCCCAGATCCAGCAGGAGCGGCCGGACGAGCGTCGCCGTGCCGCGGTGGAGATTCAGGTGCACGTCGCGCCAGGAGACGGCCGCCGACGGGCGGAGGCCCGCCGGCGTGGCGCGTCCGCTGCGGTACTCCGTCGCGAAACCCAACTCCTCGAGGTGGGCGCCGACGGTCGGGTCGAAGGCGCCGTCGCTGTCCCGGGCCACCTCCAGGGCGAGGTGCAGGGCCCGCAGGAGCAGCGGGCTCAGCGGCACGGCCTCCCCGGGCCGCCGGCAGAGCCGGCGCAACTCGCTCCCCGCGGCGAAGCGGCTGCAGGCGGCCTCGACCGCGGCGAACCAGCCGAACGCGCGCTCCGCCGCCGCGCCGCAGGCCGCTGCCGCAGCGGGCGCCTCAGGGGCCACGCACTCGACGGTTACCGCCGTGTCCATCCAGACCTCGCTGCGCCGCCACGACCGCAGCTGCGTGCCCGTGCCGGCCCTCGGCCCGGCGGCCCTCATGCCTTGGCCAGCGCCTGGGAGACGGCCTGCTGGTAGGCGATGCTGCTGGCGGTGGCGCCGGAGACGTAGTCCACGGGTGCGGCCTGGGTGTGGACGACCTCCTGCTGCAGCGGGCGCATGTACTGACACGGGTAGGTGGTGCCGCAGCGGGTGACCGCCGCCGAGGCGATCCGCCCGCCGCGGATCACGACCGCGACCTCGATGGGGCCGTGCGGGCCCCAGCCGATCGAGGAGTACGTGCCGTCCTTGTAGGCGGTCCGGTGGGCCGTGCCCGCCGCTGGACTCGCCGGCGCCGAGCCGGCCCCAGCGGAGGACGCACCAGAGGAGGTCGCACCGCCAACGGACGGTGGGGCCGGGGCGGTCGGGGAGGGCGCGGCCGGCGCCTGGGCCGGACCGCCCGCACCCTCCCCGCCGAGCGCCGAACCGGCAGCGGTGGCCTCAGCCATCTGGGCGTTGGCCTGCCGGGCCGTCGCCTCGGTGCGGGCATAGCCGGCGGCATAGACGGCGACGATGACGGCGCCGCTGAGGGCCATCAGGCGGTTGGCCCCCGAGCGGGCCGCCATTTGGGCGGCGGTCCCCTTGCGCCCGGCGGACGGGCCGCCGGAGCGGGCGGGGGCGCCGCGGTCCTGCCTCGGCATCTGCACTCGCCTCCTCCCCGGCTGTGGGCCCGGGCTGCGCGTCCAGGGCAGCGCAGGCGTTGACCGCAGGTCCGCGGCTGCCCGCACTGGTGGCGCGTCGTCCGTGCCGCGGCTCAGGATGCGGCGCCGGGGTGACGGAGCTGTGACGATCGTGTCAACGCGGGATCAAGACGCACGGCGAGGGCGGGGTGCGGGCGTGCCGCGCGCCGGCGCTGCCGGGCAGGGGGGGTGGCGGGCCGGTCGTCTGCCGGGGGGCCGGGCGCTGGGGCAGCCCCGGCCTCCCGGCATCTGCCCTCCGAGGGGCGAAACGTCGGCCCGGCGCCGCCCCAGTCGCGCCAGGCCCCACGCGGGCGGCCCCACGGGCCTGATCAAGGGGGCGCGGGGCCCTCCCTCCGCAGCCCGCAGGTCGAAGCGGTCGCCCGGGGGCTGGCGCCAGTGGGCTTGCGGGACCGGGGTGCGGCGGAAGGTGCTCCCCGCCGCCCCAAGGGGCACGCGGGCACCGTCACCCCCGCCACCGGATGCGGCCATGGGCAGGGGAGGGATGGGCAGCGCAAATCCTCTGCCCTGCCCATCCCTCCTAGGAGGCCGCTGCGAAGAGCCGCAGTCGGCCCCGTAACCACAAGGAGTAGTTGGTCACGAAGAACGTGGCCACAGCATCCGGAAGTGGGCGCTGCCAAAGCGGACTCTTGCAGCACCCTCCTAGTCGGTCAGCGGCAGCACCAGGGCCGGTGGGTCGATCACGTGGTCGCCGCTGATCTCGTCGACTGCGGTGCCGACGGCGAAGAACTCGATGACGTGCGCACCCCAGGTATGGCTGTTCTCGTGGACGTCGGCCCCGACGATCCCCTTGGCGCCCAGGGCCTCGGCCTTCTTCTGCATGCGTTCCATCGCCAATTCGCGGCTGTCGTAGAGGGCCTGCGTGTACTGGCTCAGCTCGGCGTTGCGGCCCATCGTCGCCAGCACGCCCCCGAGCCCCTGTTGGGCGACGTGGTAGACGCAGTTGCCCATCACCATGCCCAGCGGCCGGTAGCCGGAGCGGAGCAGGACGTAGAAGTCCTGCCCGGAGAGGTCGCTGGTGAACGGGCGGTTGTGCTTGTTGCGGAAGTGCCGCGACTCCCCGCGGTGGGTGACCGCCGTGCCGATGGCCACGAACTCGGCGATGTGCCGGCCCCACTCCTTGTGGCTGACCTCCAGCCGCACCCCGACGATGCCGTCCGCGCCGAGCGCCTCTGCCTCTTCCTCCATCCGGGTCATGGCCAGTTCGCGGGCGTGGTACATGGCCTGGCTGAGCACCGTCATCTCCATGTTGCGCGCGAAGGCGGCGGCCTGGTAGCCCACGTGGTAGATGGAACTGCCCACGACCAAGCCGACGGGGTCGAAGCCCGCCTCCTTCACCAGCAGGAATTCGCTGGTGGAGAGGTCGCTGGTGAACAGGCGCCGCTCCTCGCCGCTGCCGCGCATCTCGACGAGCCGCTCTCGGGCGGCCTTGGGCAGGGCGGCGAATTCGGCCTGCTCGGCCTGGGTGCGCTGCGCGTCATCGGTGCCGTCGGTCAAGGACATCTGCCTCCTCGGGCGCCCGCTGGCGCCGCTGGGCCCCCGTGCGGCCGGAACGGCGCGGTGGGGGCCATGGTGTGATCGGTGGGACGGGACGGAGCGTCGGGCGGGTGACCGGGGGTCAGCGCGCCAGGGGCGTGCGGTCGGCCGCTGCCGGCAGACCCAGACCGTGGGCGCGGGTGGCTCCACGGTGGGGCCCTTGCGGCGCACCCCTACACGAACCGGGCCTCGGCGGCCGTCGTGCCGACCTCCATCAGGCCAGCGCGGAGCGAGAGCACCAGGCGGGTGGCCGGGACGCGGGGCGCGGCACCGGCCCGGGCGCGGATCGCCGTGCCGATCAGGCTCAGGATCAGGTTGTGGTGCTCGCGCTCGTAGGCCGGGTTCTCATCGTTGCCGGTGAGGCGCACCTCGTCCAGGCGCCTGGCCAGATGGACCCCCACCACCCCCAGGGCCCCGCAGTCGCGGGCGATGGTCTTCAGGTGCATGGCCGCCCGGGTCCGGCACTGACCGAGCGCCTCGCTGAAGTGGCGGAGTTCGGTGTTGACGCCGCTGGTCTCGTTCCACTCGTCCTGCATCGTCGTCAGGATGAACCAGGTGCAGTGGCCGTAGGCCAGGGCGGCCGGTTCATAGCCCGCCCGCCACAGGGCGTACCACTCCTGGCCGGACAG
>DAHWHV010000304.1 GCA_027335545.1 Clostridia bacterium | reverse complement strand
GCGGAGAGGTGACGGACGGCGGATACCCTGCGGGTCCAGGCGCTCAAGTACGGCAATCGGCCGCACTACGAATGGACGACGAACGTCCTCGCGCGGCACCCCGATTTCCTGGTCTGCTGGGGGAAACCGGGCCGGACCTTGACCCACCATACCAAGCAGCGAACGTTCACGGTCGAGGGTTGGTCGGTCGAGTTCTTCTCGCTCCGGCAGTGGTTCACGATCAGCGTCGACTTGCTGGAGGGGCAGCTTCCCCAGTATTACTGCAACATCGCGGAACCCGCCCAGATCGCCGGCGCGACCTTGTCCTTCGTCGACCTCGACCTGGACCTCGTTCGCCGACCAGGGAAGGAATGGGAGGTGCTGGACGAGGACGAATTCGAAGCCAACGCCCTGCGCTTCGGGTACCCGGAGGCGCTGGTCCTCCGCGCCAGGGCTGAACTAGAGGGGCTGCGCGAGCGGGTCCGGTCTCGGGGGTTCCCCTTGGACGGCACGTTGGACCCCTACGTCCAAACCGTCGCGGCGGAGTCTCTGCGGGGGATTGACCCCACGCACCCGGGCAAGTAGCGGACCGAGGGTCCCTGCCACCGAACACTACCCCGAGGCGGGGGGCGCCAGCCGCCCGTCGCGGTCCCGTGCACCCGCCCGCAGTCCGTCTCCCCGGACGGGGAGCCCGGAGCGCCCGCGGTGCACCGGCGCGTCCTGGAACAGGGGTATCCGCTGGAGTCGCCGCTGCAGCCACGCTCGTGGGGCCTGACCGATTTTCGCCTGGCGGACCCGGACGGCTACTACCTGCGCGTCACCTCGACGCACCCCCCTGCCTGGACAGACAGGCCCTGAGGACCGCCGGGGGCATGGCCCGGCCGGCCGGGGGTCTCGGGCCTTTCCCGCCCCGCCGGACCCGGGGCGGGACGGTGCGGCGGCGCTGGCGCGCACCGGCCTCCAGGCCCCAACCCGCCCGCCCGGAGAGCACGGCGGTCCCTCCGACACCCGCCGGTCGGGATGGCGCCCGGTGGGCCCGCCGTCCCCATGCGCCTCGGTCTTCCCTCCGCCCCGCCCTCGCCCCCCGCCCCGCCCTCGCCCCCCGCCCCTCCCCTCCCCTCCCCTGCCCTCGGCCCCCCCGTCGCAGGGGAAGCGGCCCACCGCCCGGAAGTGGGCGCGCCGGAAGGGGCGAGGGCAGTGCTGCGCGTGGGCATCGCCGGGGCGGGCTTCATGGGGGGGACGCACGCGCCGCGCTGGGCGGCGCTGGAGGGCGTGCGCGTCGTCGGCGTGTACTCCCGCAGCAAGGGGCGGGCCGAGGCGCTGGCCGGGCCCCTGGGGGCGACGGCCACCGACGACCTGCGCGCCCTGGTGCACATGGACATCGACGCCCTGGACATCTGCCTGCCGACGGATGCCCACTGCGCCCTGGCCCTGGAGGCCCTGGCCGCCGGGCGGCACGTCGTGTGCGAGAAGCCCCTGGCCCTCACCGTGGAGGACGGCGAGCGCATGGTGGCCGCCGCGCGGGACGCCGGCAGGCTGCTGCTGGTCGCCCACGTCGTGCGCTTCTGGCCCGAGTACGCCCACCTGCGCCAACTGCTCGGCGAGGGGGCCATCGGCCGCCCGACCGCCGCGGCGGCGCAGCGCCTGCAGCAGGGCCCCGGCTGGGTCCCGGACGCCGGTCAGATCCGCGCCCGCTCCGGGGGCCCGGTGGTCGACCTGCAGATCCACGACGACGACTACCTGTCCTGGCTCTTCGGGGAGCCGCAGCGCGTCTTCGCCTGCGGCGCGGCCCGCCACGTCCTGACCAGCCTGGTCTTCGACGGCGTGGTCGCCGCCGCTGAGGCCGCCGCGGACATGCCGCCGGGTTTCCCCTTCACCTCCTCGGTGCGCGTGCGGGGCGACGGGGGCGTGTTAGAGTATGTCTTCCGCGCGGGCGGGGCGCGGCCGGACGAGCCCGCGGGCGGGGTCAGCCTCCTGTCGCTGCAGACCCCCGGCCGAGGCCCCGAGCGCGTCGCCGTTCCCGAGGGCGACCCCTATGCGCGACAGCTCGCACACTTCGCCGCCTGCCTACGCCGCGGCGAGCCCAGCCCCGTCATCCCCCCCGAGGACGCCATCCGGGCCGTGCGCGTGGCACTGGCGGCGCGGCGCTCCCTGGAGTCCGGTCAGCCCGTCTCGCCCTGAGGGGCCGCCTCGGGCCCGGACCCCGCCGACGGCCACGCCCGCCCTGCCACGGAGCGCCGGCAGCGGCGCCGACCGCCCCGGCGGACGCACCGGCGTCACGGCCGCGGACCCGGGCGCCGGGC
>DAHWHV010000293.1 GCA_027335545.1 Clostridia bacterium | reverse complement strand
CATCGAGGACGCGACGCTCCACGACGACGCCGGGCGGCGCTGGGTGTCCATCCGCACCCCCGCCGGGGGCGGGGCGGAGATCGCCCTGGGGCTGCGCGAGCAGCCCGGCTTCTCCCTGGCCTTCCCCTACGCGCACTTCACCCCCGTGTCCACCAGCCGGCCCTGGGCGCTGCAAGCGGCGCCCCTGCGGGACCTGGTCGTGCAACCGGACGGCGCGGGCGGGCTGCTGGTGCGGGCCCGCGCCGCGTGGCGACCCACCGGGCCTGCTGGGGGATCCGCGGCGGCGCCCCCTGCGGGGTCTGCTGGAGGTCCCGCCGCGGCCCCCGCCCCCGAGCCCCACGGCGCGCCCCCCGTCGGTTCCTCCTTCGGCTTCTCCATCGGCTTCTCGCTCGGTTTCTCGCTCGAGGACCGCTGGGCGTGGCGCGGCGAGCAACTCTGGCTCCGCCGCCGCTGGTCCTGGGAGGGGGGCGAGGACCCCGCCGGCGGACCGCCGGGTCCGGCGGGGGGCGCCGCGGCCGACACCCCCCTGCTGGCCCTGGGCACGCGGGTGCCCACCGGCAGCGGGCGCGGGGCCCACGTGACCCTGCCGGGGGTCAGCTACAACGGCAACCCCTCCGCGGACCCCGCCCGGCTGGTCCCGCGGCTCGGTGGGGAGCCGGGGTCGACCCTCGTCGTCGAGGAGCACCGGCTGCCGCTGCCGGGCGTGAACGCCGCCTGGGTGCGGGACGGCGCGGGCTTCCAGCTCTCGCTGCTGGCGCTGCCGACCACCATCCGCCTGGTGGGCGCCGGGCCCGACCACGCCTGGAGCCTCGGCGCCCACCAGGCGGCCGACGGGGTCGAGGCGCTCAGCCTCAGCGGGGTGGTCGCCCTGGGCGAGGCGCGGGACACCGTCTACGGGGGCCAGAACCGCGCCCTGCCCCACCCCGGCGGGGGCTACCTCCGCCTGGCGCCCGGGGACGTGCTGGAGAAGACGCTGACCCTGGACTTCGGGCCCTGCCCCCTGCCCGGCCACGCCTTCCGCCGCTTCGTCCGCCTGGGCTGGGCGGCCCTCCGCCCAAGCGTGACCCCGGCGCTGGAGCCGGCGGAGGCGATCGCCCTCAAGGCCCACGCCCTGCAGGCGCGCTGGCGGGAGGAGGGAGGGGTGGGCGGCTTCCTGGTCGCCACCCCCTCCGCCGCCGAGGGGAACATCCACGGCCGCCCCCCGGGGTTCCTCTTCGGCTGGACCGGCCAGTCGCTGCGCCTGGCCTGGTGCGCCCTGGCCCTGGGCCGGACGCGGGGGGATCCCGCCTGGACCGCCCGGGGCCGCGCCGTCCTCGATGCCTTCGCGGCGCCCGCCGGGCGCCGGGGGCCCGCGCGCCCGCGCTTCCTGTACTACGCCCTGCCTGAGCGGCGCTGGTACGCCGATGCCAAGCGGCAAGCCGAGCGCTACAGCAGCCGCATGCTGGGGGAGGCCCTGGCCAACCTGGCCGACTGCCTGGCCCTGCTCGCCGCGCAGGGCGAGCCGATCCCCCCGGCCTGGGTGGAGGCGCTGGAGGAGGGCCTGACCTTCCTGGCCGACCCGGGCCGGACCAACGCCCAGGGCCTCCTGCCGACCTTCCTCGACCCCGAGGGGCGCCCGACCGACCAGGCCGTGCACACCGCGGGCGTACCGGCCGTGGTCGCCCTGCTGCTGGGCGGCGAGGTCCTGGGGCGGGCGGAGTGGCGGCACCGTGGTCTGGAGCTGCTCGCCCGCTACACCGAGCGGTTCGCGCGCACCATGGACCGCCCGTTCAGCCGCTCCACGCTGGACGCCGCTTGCGAGGACAAGGAGGCCGGCCTCTACTACTTCCTGGCCGCCTACCACGCCCACCGCCTCACGGGGGAGGCGGCCCTGGGCGAGCAGGCGCGGCTCGCCGCGGAGTGGGCGGCGACCTTCGTCTACGCCTGGGACGTGGGGTTCCCGCCGGGAGGGCCCTGCGCCCGCCACGGCTTCCGCTCCACCGGCTGGCCGGCGGTGAGCGTGCAAAACCAGCACCTGGACGTGTTCTTCTGCCCCTGGGAGGTCGCCGACCTGGGGCGGCGCCTGGGCGACCCCTTCCTCCGCGACCTGGGGCGCCTGGTCGGGCAGGCCTGCACCCACGGCATCGCGCGGGTGCCCGGGGACTGGGGCTACCCGACACCGGGCGAGCAGGGGGAGGCCTTCTTCCAGACCGAGTGGTCCGGCCGCGGCGGCTGCACGCCCTGGAACCCATCGTGGATCATCGCCCTGGTGCTGCAGCCCTGGCTGCGCCTCGCCCACCCAGAACTCAACGCCCGCGGGCGGGTTCAGGGGGCGCCGGGCGGCGCCCCCTGAACC
>DAHWHV010000258.1 GCA_027335545.1 Clostridia bacterium | reverse complement strand
GGGTCGGGCCGGCCGGGCGGCGTCCGCGCGCGCCGGTGCGGCGGCGCCGCGCTGCCCCGGTCTAAGGTCAGGAAAGGTCAGGGCAGCGCCCCCCAGGCGCGGCGGCGGCGGGGGGTGTCGGTGCGGCGGCCCGGTGTGTCGTTGCGGCGGCGCCCCACGGCCCCTGGTCCAAGGTCAGGGAAGATCAGGGAAGTGCCCTTCCTGGGGCGCGGCGGTGGTGCCGTGCGCGTGCGGCCCCCCATAGGGGGAGGTGATGGGATGGCTACCAAGGGCGAGGCCAATGTCTACGTCGTCGTCTACGCTGCGCCCGGGTGCGTTCCCGATGATCCGACGAACAACGCCTGCTTCTCGTCTCAGGCACGCGCCCGCGCGTATGTTGCGGCGGAGCGACGGGACGGCAAGGGCACCGCGGGGGACTACTATCGGTTCGACATCATCGAAATGACCCGGGCGGCGGCCGAGCGCGAAGGCTACGAGATCCTGTAGAGGGGGCGATGGCGGGCGGCGCCGGCCGAGCCGGGTCAGCGCCCCCACCAGCGTCCGCCCGCCGCGTGCTTGGTGGCGGAGGTCGTGGGGGCGTCGTCACCGGAGGCGGCGGGCGACACGGGGCCTTCCAGGCACGAACGCTCCAGGGCGACCTGCACCGACCAGGCGAAGTCCCATGCCCGCTCAATGCTCGCCTCCAGGGGGAAGCGGGTCCGCCACAGCCGCTCGCGGCGCCACTGCCCGTAGGCGTCCGCCACCCACGCCGCATCGCGCGCCCGCACGACGCCCGCCTGGCGCAGCACGTCCGCGATCGTTTCCGGCCGACCGGGGACGGGCAGGCCGAGGCGCCGCAGTGCCTGGTGCCCGAGGGAGAGGCTGCGCCGGGCCGCGAGGAACCAGCGATCCTCGCCGAGGACGCCCGCGACCCGGCGGCGCCACAGGGCCCGCTGGCACTCCTCCATGGATGGGCGGCCGGCCGTGAACACGGCGGCCTCGAACGCCGCCGCCGCTTCCGGGTCGCGCAGGTACACCGGCGCGGAGCGCCGCAGGGAATGGCGGAGCGCCGTGGGCGGACCAATGACGGGCTCCCCTACGGGAAACTCGCCCCAGGCGCCAAGGTAAACCTCCTCGGTGCCCAGGGCATCGCGGCAGGAGAACTCCAGGTCGAACCACCCCGCCGGGTGCCACCCGTCCTCACGCGGGGTGCCCGGCGCGACAAGCACCGACAGATCGATGTCCGACAACGGCGACGGATTCCCCACCGCATATGAGCCGGCGAGCCACGCCCCCAGCAGCCAGGACGGGGCGGCGGCGAACACCACGCCCAGGCCGGGCAGCCGCGTGCGCACCGCTGCCACGTCCACCGGGGCGTCACCGAAGATCATGGCGCTTCGGCACCTCCCTGCGGCTCCGCGGCGGCGGCGGCCTCGGCCGCCTCTGCAATGGTTTGGATCCGCCGCCGTGTCACCGGGGCCCGCATCTCGTCCAGGAGCACGGAGGCGGCATCGAGCGCCGCGGCCACATCCGCTTCAACCAGATGGGACAGGTCCGCGACGATATCCTCCGCGGTTTCGCCTTCCCGAAGGCGGGCCAGGATGAGCCACGCCGGGACCCGCGTGCAGACCGGCGCCGGGGTGCCTCCGAGCACGGGCGGGTCGCTGACCACCCCGCCGCCGAAGTGCAGGACGGGCCGATCATCGTCGTGGTGGGGCTGCGCCACCAGCGCACGGTGCTTGCGGATCGCCGCCGCGCGCCCCGCCGCCCCTGCCGCCTCGGCCTTGGCGGCGGCGGTGTCCAGGTGCGCTAGGCGCACCGCCAACGCATCCCGCAACGGCACGATGGGGAACTTGTGCCAGCGGACGGTTGGCGGTAGCGAGGCCTCCTTCCAGCGACCGGCGCCGGCCCACCCGCGGGCCTCGTCGGCGACCGCGTCCAGTGCCCAGTCCGGGGGGGAGTCGCCCCGCGCCCACTGGCCGACCTCCCCGGCCCGCTCGGCGGCGGCCCGGTACAGGAGGCTGCCGACCGTGTCCATCAGGTGCTCGGATGGCGTGCAGGCCGAGGCGAAGGCGGATGGGTCGGCGCCCCCGCGGCAAAGGAGGAGGTGGTCGATCAGGATCTCGGCGTTGAGCAACGGGAAGAGGATCATGTCGCCCCGCTCGCCGATCTCGCGGCGGGCCCGTTCCTCCGGGGAGGCATCCCGCAGGATCGGCCACCAGGACAAGGGCGCGGTGATGCGCCGCCCGTCTGCCAGCGCGATGCGCACCTCGACCTCGTCCAGGTCGCAGGAGACGAAGTGCGGCGAACCCAGGGGCGGGGCGAACCAGTAGTGCCTACCGCCCAGGATGGGATAGTGCATCGAGCGTTCCCCGCGCGCCCGGGCCTCCAGCACCTCGGCCTGGGCGCGTCGGAACGCCGCCCACCCCTCGGGGGTCGGCTCGAAGTCGATGCCCTCCGACGGCCGCCAGACGGGAGGATCGCCGCCGCTACGCACGTTCATCGTCCCTCGCCTTCCTGCCGTACCGGCGGTCGGGCGGGCGCAGTAACCCCGCCACTGTGCAGGCGCCGTGGCGCCCGCCCACTTCCCGTGTCGCAGTTACCAAGCCACTGCGCAGGCGCTGCAACCCCGGCGGGTCAGCCCAGCGGCGGCCCGCCGAACCGCATGGAGTAGGCCAGCGTTCTGGCGGTCTCGTACTCGTCGGCCATCTCCGCCCGGTGGCCCAGCGCCCGCGCATCGTGCATGATCGCTTGGCCGGTGCGCAGGTCGCACCGG
>DAHWHV010000198.1 GCA_027335545.1 Clostridia bacterium | reverse complement strand
ATCGGCCCCCAGCCCGCGGGCGTCCCCGCCGAGGCCAGGGTGGTGCTCACCAACCAATCGCCGGAGGCCTCCATCTGGAAGGCGGCCGAGGCGTAGGGGGGGCGACAGGCGCCCCGCCCGTGTTCGGCTTTCGCGGGCGGGCGCCTGTCGTGACCGGAGGGCCGTGGGGCAGGACCGCGGCAAGGTCGCTGGGAGAGAATCGCGGATGGCAGCGCCGCCGCTGAGCGCTCCGGCCCAGAGGACCGGATGGCGGAACGCTCGCGTGGGCCGATGGGACGCGCGGCCGGCAGCCCGCCGGCCGCGCGCCGGCGATGCGGCCCGGGCGCAGGTGCCAAGCAGGGCGGGCACGGCCTGCGGGTGGGCGGCGCAGTAGCGATTCCCAGTCGGGATGCCGCGCCAGCCCTTCCCCCGGATCCACGCGATGACGGGGTGGCGCAGGCTGCACACGGTGCGGGGTCCGCTGTTCGTATGCACTTTGGCTGCGATCCTTGCGCAAAGGGGCGGCCCGTCGCCTGGGCCCCGGGGGCCGGCCCCTCGCCATGACCTCACCCGCTCGCGTCGCGGGGTCCTCCTGCGCCAGCGGCGACCGGTTCCGCCTCAGCCCCCTGCTCCCGCCGTGGCGGCACCGTGGGCCCGGCCCCAGCGCTCCAGGGCCGCGTCCTCGGCGGCCAGGTCGTGGCCACTGGCGAAACGGCGGAGGTACGGGCGGAGGCGCAGGCGGGCCTCCGCCTCGGGCAGGTCCCACAGCCAGCGTACCGTCCGGGCAAGGCCTTCGTCGGGGGGGACGGGCTCGGCGTAGCCGAGCCGCGAGCGGATCTGGCACAGGTCCAGCACCACCGGCCGCGGGGCCGCCCAGGGGTGCACGGGCGGGCGCAGGGCGCCCGGGACAGGCACGAGGTCCACGGGCCGGCCGGCCACCACCCCGATCTGCGCGCACAGGGCCGCCGCGGTCGGCACATGGCCGTCGCCGACGTGGAAGGCGTGGCCGTCGGCCTCACGCGGGTGATCCAGCAGCCGCAGGACAGCGTGAACCGCGTTGTCCACGTACACCCGGTGCAGGAGGTGTGGCCCGCCGTCCAGTAGCGCCAGGCGCCGGCGCCCCGCCCGCAGGCGCTGCACCACGAACCACTCGCGCGCCATCGCCACTCCGGGACCGTACGGGGCGGCCAAGCGCAACACCGCGGCCGGATAGCCCCCCGCGGCCCGCGCCTGCCAGAGGGCATCCTCGGCGGCCAGTGCCGCGCCGTCCTGCTTGGCCGCCCGCTCCTGGACCGGCAGCGGCGGGAGGGCGCGCACCGCCAGGGCGTCCCGCTCCCCGCCGGCAACCGCCGCATCGGGGGCATCGTCGGCCCCGGCGTACACCCGCCACGACCCGATCTGCAGGACGAGGCCCACGCGGCCCACAAGCCGCGCCGCCAGAGCGGGCGGATCCTCGGGCCCGCGCGCGCCGAAGTCCACCGCGGCGTCGAAGGCCCCACCGCCTGGAGCGGAGACAGCGACGGACCGCCGGTCTCCCGGTAGTGCGCGCACGCCCCGGGCCTCCGGCGGGGGCTCCGCGCCCCACCACAGCACCTCCGTGCCCAGCCGGGAAAGGGCCTGGGCCAGGGCAGCGCCCACACCGGGGCCGGGATCCACCAGCAGGACACGTAGGCGATCGGTGCCGATGTCCACAGACAGACGCCTGGTCCGGCGGCGGCGCGCGGGCGCGGCCGGGTCGCCTCCCCCGCGCGCGCCGCCCGCCTGACCCGGCTTGCACCCCTTTCGGCCTGTGATGGACCCTCGCGGGGAGGTAGGCGGCAGTTCTCGGACCCACACCGCCAGCCCTCCCCGCGGGGGTGGCGGCGGACCGCTTCCAGCGGGCGCGACGCGCGACGGCCGGCCCGCATGGGCGGGGTCCCCGGCGTAGCGCTCGAAACGGCGGCGGCTCGCCGTGGCGGAGCGGGTCGGTCAGCGCCGAGGCGGGGGCGCCCAGCGCGCGAGCGCGCTCACCGCCTGCCCCAGGCCCTTCCCTGGCTCCGGCGCCACCCTGCGCATGGCGCGGAGTGGCGTCTCCGACTCCCTGGGGCGCCTCTGGCTGTCCCGAGGGCGGCCGCAACGGACACTGCGCTCGGCGGCGGGCGCAGGTGGATAGGTGCGGGGCACCCGCTGCGGTGTCCGGCGCGCCAAGGTGGGCGGGGCTCCGACGCCTGCCGCCGTCGGGGCCGCTAGAGCAGCGAGAGGGGGTCGGGGTCCACCGCCAAACGGGCCGGCGGGCGTTGCCGCAGGCAGCGGTACAGGGCGGCGGACGCCAAGCGGCGCAGGGCCGACCCGTCCGGCCCGCGCAGGGCCAGTTGCCACCGATACGCGCCGCGCAAGCGGGCCAGCGGCGCGGCACCCGGGCCCCAGAGGTCGGCCCCGGGGGGTAGCCCCTCCGCGCGCAGGGCCGCGGCGGCCGCCCGCGCGCCGGCCTCGGC
>DAHWHV010000165.1 GCA_027335545.1 Clostridia bacterium | reverse complement strand
GTGGGACGACCTCCTGGACGGCGCGTCCGTCCTGATCGTGGAGTGGGCGCAGTACCTCGGGCCGTGGACGCCACCGGACGGGGTGCGAATCGCCATCCAGCCGGCCGGCGCCTCGGCCCGCCGGTTGGAGTGGCGTGCGCTTGGACCCGGGGGGCTGCGCCTGCTTGCGGCCGCGCGTCAGGCCCTTGGCGCCGCCGCACGACCGAGGGCAATGGAAGGGGCGGCGGAGCGGCGCCGCAACGTGAAGAAAGCATAGCGGCCGCGCTGTATGCGCGGGGTTCGTCGGCAGACCAGAAGACCGACTTGGACCGGCAGGTGGCGCGGTTGGCGGCATTCGCGGCGGCACAGGGAAGGCGGGTCGCCAAGGTGCTGGCCGAGGGAGGTTGCGGCCTGAACGGACACCGCCAGGGGCGTGCGAACAAACGCAGCGACCACGAAACCAAGGAAGCCATGACGGCATTCCGGGGGCGAATGCTCGCGGCGAGGGTCAGGCGGGGGGCCGACCGCTGGTCTGTATTTCTGGCGGTGGAGGTGGGGCGGGATGCCCCGTGGCCCCGGGAAGGTCCGGTGGTGGGCATCGACGGGGGACTGAACGCAGGCGTCGCGCTGTCCGACGGCACGCCAAGGGAGTCGCCCAAGCCTCCGGTGAAAGCGCGGCGGAGACCGCGCCACCCGCAGCGCCGCAGGCGGCGCTGCTCGCGTCACGGGCGGCGAGCGGCCCTGGCTTTGGCCCGACTGCACCGCGCGTTTGCGCCCCACGGCTACAGCCAGCGGCTGCCGCGCAGGGACATCCCGTGACGGTGCTCGGGTTGGATGCCTCCACTGGCGCGGTGGACGTGGTCCTGGCGTACGGCGGTCCCGTGGCGGCGGGAGCCGACCCGACGGCCCGGTGGCCGCGCGCCTACCGGCCAGGGCCGGCGCGCCCCGCGGCCACGCTGCTGGATGCCGTGAGTGGGCTCCTGGCGGCGTCCGGCCTTTCCCTCGCCGCCCTCGACGGGGTGGCCGTGGCCGTGGGCCCCGGTTCGTACGCTGGCGTGCGCGCGGCGGTCGCCACGGCCAAGGCGCTGGCCTGGGCGGCGGGTCTGCCGTTGGCCGCCGTCGGGTCGCTGGAGGCCCTGGCCTTCACCGCGGGCCCGCCCCCGGCTGTGGTGGCGGCGGCGCTCGACGCCCGCCGCGACCGGGTGTATGGCGCGGTGTACCGCCTTGTGGGCGGCCTCCCCTCGGCCGTCGTCCCGCCCGCGCTGTGGTCCCGTGCGCACTGGGTGGAAGCCGTTAGGGGCATCGTGGGGGCGGCGGGCCCCGAAGGCGCCGTGTGCCGCCTGGCCGGGGCCGGGTGGCTGCCGGAGGATGTGGCGGCGCTCTCGGACGTCGTCGATGGTTCGTTCACCGTGACGTCGTCCGTGGGGGGCGCGGCGTCCCGTCTCGTGGGCCTTGGCTCACGGCCTGCCTCCCCGGACGGTTCTCCATGCCGGGCGGAAGACACGGAACCCCCCGTGGCACAGGGGGTGGCCGCGGTGGGGATGCTGCGCCTGGCACGGGGGGAGAGCGCCGACCCGCTCACCCTGGTACCGGCCTATGTCAGCGATCCCGACATCGGCCCCGTGCGCGCCGGGGTCGGACCGGGCGGCGCGGGCGGCGGGTAGCGACGCGGCGTGGTGCGCTGGCCGCCGCCACAGCCGGGGGCGGGCGCGGCCTCCCGGCCCGTGGTCCCCAGACCGCCCGCGGGCTCCGCCGCCGCCCGGGGCCCGACGGGGCCATATCCTCGCAGCGGGACGGCGCAACCGTTCGGACCGGCCCAACGGACACGCGGGGCGCCGCGCCCTGCACCGGGAGGTGGTTGACCGCCCAGGTCACGGGTTACCCCGGCCAAGGTCGACGGGCTGACCGCCTCCCCAGGGCTCGGCCCGGAGCACCCCGTAAGGGCCGCAAAGGCACGGGCGACGGGGATCGCGCCGTGGCGGCCGCGCTCCCCGCCCCGGCCGCGCTGCCGTGGACGAGCACCGCCGCGGCCGTCGGCACGTAGTAGACTGCTGGGGTCGCAATGCCGCGGGTGGCGATCCCGCTCAGGGGCCACGCGGCCTCATGCGCGGCGAGCCGACCGCCGGGGTGGTGTGGGGCGGGTGGCGGTGGTCGCGAGGATCCCGATCGTCATGGCCGACATGGAGTTGCGGCACGTTGCCGGTGTCCTCGACATCGAGCGGCGTTCCTTTCACACACCCTGGTCGGAGCGTGCCTTCGTCTCGGAGTTGACGCAGAACGCCTATGCCCGCTATATCGTCGGCCTGCGCGGCGCACGCGTGGTCGGTTACGGCGGCATGTGGCTGATCCTCGACGAGGCGCACGTCACGAATATCGCCGTGCATCCGGACGAACGGGGGTGCGGCCTGGGCGAGCGCCTGCTCAGCACGCTGGAAGCGCGGGCCGCGGCGCACGGCTGCAGGCGCATGACGCTGGAGGTCCGGCCCAGCAATACCGTCGCCCAGAACCTGTATAGAAAGCACGCGTTCGTGACGCACGGGCGGCGCCCGGGCTATTACACCGACACACATGAGGATGCCCTGATCATGTGGAAGACGTTGACGCCGGCCGGTGAGCAGCACGATCAACGGTCCTGAGACGGCGAGCCATTGTCCCGCAGCGAGCGGATGGTACCGCGGTGGGGTGGTGCGGCGACCAGGGCCGGGTGCGCCCGAGTTCCGGCAGAGTCTTCTGCTACACCGGTGCCCGGGCATCAAGGAGGAGAAACCCGGGAAGCAAACGCCCGTAGTAGGTCCACGCCGCGAACAGTCCTACACGTACCAGTCGGAGATTCAAGAACGACCGCATGGCCGCGGCCGCGCGGGCGAGGATCGCCCCCGGGCTCCGTCTTGGTCGTGCCCCGCAAGCCGCCAAAGCGGGGCCGGTCACCCCACGGCCGAGGGCGACCCCTGGCGCCGACTCGGCCCACGCGGCCGAACCGGGTGCCGGCCTGCCGCTTCCCCCCTCCGCGACAGGCGGCCCGCCCCCCCGGCCCCCCCTCAGCCTGCGATCTGCTCGCACTCCCCCCGCCCGGGCCCTGTGCCCAGGTAGGCCAGTGGCAGGCCCACGGCGGCGGCGATGCGGCGCGCCAGTTCCAGGGCCCCTGCCGACGAAAGGGGCGCCGGCCAGTCCTCGTATACCGGTTCCACCCGCGCCATCTGGTGCGGCAGCGGGTAGCCGGCGGCCTCGTCCCAGCCTGCGTAGCGGACGCACACCGGCACCCGTCCCAAAGCCACCAGCCCGCCGGTCTTCATTTGCAGGCAGAGGTCGGTGGCCCCCGCGGCCCGCGCCGCGTAGCGCAGCGCCGGCAGGTCCAGCCACCCCACGCGCCGTGCGCGGCCGGTGGTGGCCCCGTACTCTCCCCCCGCCTCGCGCAGCAGGGCCGCCTCCTCTGGGGGCGCCTCAGTGGGCAGAGGGCCCCCGCCGATCATCGTGACGTATGGCTTGGCCACGCCCAGGACCCGGGTCCCGGGCGGCAGCAGTGCCGCGGGCGGCAGCACGGAGGCACCGGTGGCGAACGGGTAGGCTCCGCGGTCCGGGTCGCGCATCAGCCCCAGTTGCCCCTCGAACAGGACGGGGCCGCGCGCACGGGCCCGGGCGATCGCCGCGAGGTCGTCGGCGACGAAGGGCTGCAGCCAGCGCGCCAGTTCCGCCGCCTCGTCCCAGGCCGGGGCGTCCAGGCCGAGCGCTGTCAACCAGCGTTCCATCCAGGGGCGTACCCCTGCCAAGCGCTCGGCGCGGGCGTCCTCGTCGACGAACGGCCCTACAGTAAGCCCCCAGCGCCCCGCACGCGCCGCGTACGCCGGGCCGATGCCCCGCTGTGTCGTGCCGATCGGCTGGCCCGCGCGCAGGGCCTCCTCCGCCGCATCGAGCGCGCGGTACCAGGGCAGCAGCACCTGCGCCCGCGGGGAGACGGTCAGCCGCTCGGGCGTGAGGCCCAGGGCCTCCACCTCCGCGCGCAAGGCGGCCGGCTCGACCACGCAGCCCGCGCCGATGATGCAGGCCACGCCGTCCTGCAGGGCCCCCGACGGCACCTGGTGCAGTACGTGCCGGACGCCTCCGGCCACGATGGTGTGCCCCGCGTTGGCGCCACCCTGAAACCGCACCACGGCGGCGCTGCCCGCCGCGCGCTCGTCGACGACCTTGCCCTTGCCTTCGTCGCCCCACTGCAGGCCGATGACCACCTCATCCATCAATGCCTTCACCCCCGCCGTCAGCATGTGGTGGCGCAAGCTTCGCGTCCAATGCATGATTAGGTCAGCACGAATGCACAGGACGCATGAATTGGGG
>DAHWHV010000106.1 GCA_027335545.1 Clostridia bacterium | reverse complement strand
CCCCGGCCAGTGCCGGCGACGACCTGCGCGACAAGCCCAACATCTACCGGCGCCTGCGCGAGCAGCTCTGGGGCCACCTCAGCCCCGAGGAACTGGGGGAGACCATCCGCCACTACCGGGCGATGATCACCCTGCTGGATGACCAGTTGGGCCGGCTGCTGGAGGCGCTGGAACGGACGGGGCAGGCGGAGGACACCCTGGTCGTCTACACCAGCGACCACGGCGACTACGCGGGGGCCCACGGGCTCTTCGCCAAGGGGGTCCCCGCCTTCGACGAGGCCTACCGCGTGCCGTTCCTGGTCCGCTGGCCCGCGGGGATCGGGCGTCCCGGGCGCGAGGTCGACGCCTTCGCCAGCCTGCTGGATGTGGGGCCGACCTTCCTGGAGGCCGCCGGGGCGCCACCGCTCCGGGCGGTGCACGGGCGTTCGCTCCTACCCTGGCTGTGCGGGGAGGCGCCGAGAGACTGGCCGGAGGCCTTCCACGGGGAGTTCCTGGGCCATGAGAACTTCTACACGCAGCGGTTGGTGCGCACACGGCGGCACAAGTACGTCTGGAACGCCTTCGACTACGACGAGCTGTACGACCTGGAGGCGGACCCGCAGGAGATGGTGAACCGGGCGTCGGACCCCGCCTGCGACGGGGTGCGGCGGGAGCTGATCCGCCGTCTCTGGGACTGGGTCGAGGCGACCGACGACATCATTCGCGGTAACAGCTACCCCATGAACGCTATCTTGCCGTACGGGCCGGGGGTGGCGACCTCCCGCCGCGGCTAAGGCGGGCCCTGGGCGGCGAGGGGGTGCGCGATGCGCACGCGTCGGGGCATGCTCGGCCAGGGGCTGCGCACGCTGGGCGGCGCGGTGCTCCTGGGCTCGTCCGCGGTGGTCCTGGGGGGGTGCGCGGCGACCGGCGGCCACCAGGCATCCCCGGTCGCCACGCCCGCCCCGGAGGCCGTCACGTTCTACCCGTGGCAAGGGTGGCCGAACTTTGGGGGGCCCCACTGGGCGGAGTTCGCCGCCAGCGGGCTGCGGCACTTCGAACAGGCCCACCGGGGCATTCGCGTGGTGCTGGGGGAGACCAAGCCCGGTCCCGCCCCCAAGTACGCCGCGGCTATCCTGGCGGGGGCGGGGCCCGATGTCTTCTCGGACTGGGCGGTCTCCCCCTACCTCGAGGGGCGCTTGGTCCTGAACCTGGCGCCCTACCTCCAGCGCGACAACGTGAACCCGGGCATCTGGTCCCCCGGCCAGATGCGCACCATGCAGGACGCGCATGGCGTGTGGTTCGTGCCCGACTACGTCCACGTGGATGCGATGGTCGTCAACCTCTCGCTGCTGGACCGACTCGGCCTGGCCTACCCGTCTCCCGACTGGACGTACACGGAGGCGGAACGCCTCTTCCTCTCCGCCTCCGGCGTGAAGGCCGGACAGCGGCGCTACGGCGTCCATCTCGACTTCCCGGGCGGCAGCCTCGGCACCGGGGACGGGGATCTCGACGGCTACGTCCTGCACCGCTTCGGGGGAGCGGTGATGGACGGGGCGCGCCGCACTGCCTTGGTGGACCGGCCCGCCGCCCTGCAGGCCCTGGATTGGCACCTGCAGCTGTACTGGAACGGGATCGCCGCCAGCGGCCCCCCCGACCTCTTGACCACGCCGTTCATGGAGACCGGTTCGAACCTGCTGCTGCAGAATCTCTCGACCTGGTCCAACCGGTTCAAATGGACCTACTTCCCGGTGCCGCGCTTCCCCGCCGGGCAGTTCTCCTTCGAGGCCACCGACTTCCTGGCCATCAGCGCGGGCACCAAGCACCCCGACGCCGCCTGGACGCTGCTGCGCTGGCTGGCGGCGGACCCCTGGTGGTCGCGCTACTGCATGCGGCTGCTGCTGCGAACCCCCAGCCTCACGTCCCTGTGGCAGGAGTACGTGGCGGTCGTCGAGGCCGCGGCCCCGCCGGCCAAGGGCAAGGGCGTCCACTGGTTCGCCGAGGCGGCCGCGCACTGGGGGCTGGCGGACCGGACCTTCGCGGTGGCAGACGTCGAGTCCGTCAACGCCATCAACGCGCAGTTGCGTCTGGCCTTCGCGCGCCAAGTCGGGCTCGGCACCGCCATGCGCTCGGCGGCGGCCCAGGTCGATGCCCTGCAGCGGAGCGCGGCCAACCGGACCGTCACCGCCCGGGAGGTGGCGCGGGGCTTCCCCAGCGCGGGGCGGGGGATCGCGGCCGTCACGCCGGGGCTGTAGGCGGCCGCGGACCACCCGGGCGTGGGGTGTGGGGCCCACCTCGGGCCCATGCGGCAGGGGCGGTTGCAGATCCGTGGTGGGGGGCGTGGCGTAGTGAACCACGAGGCTGGGGAGACCAGTGCCGACCCGCCCAGCGCCGGGCGCCCGGGCGTCCGGGGCGCCCCGGACGCCCGGGC
>DAHWHV010000102.1 GCA_027335545.1 Clostridia bacterium | reverse complement strand
CCGGTGGCTGGCTCGCCATCGGCTACTTCGTGGTGCTGCGCATGTGCGTGCCCCGGTCCCTGGTGTGAAGGGGCGCCGCAGGGCCGCAACATCTCGCAACATCTCCGGAGGGGCGTGGTCGGGTGCAGTGGCTCTTCCTCTCTGCCTTCGTGGCGACCCTGGCGCTCTGTCTCTGCGGGGATGCGCTCTGGTTCGGGCGGAATCGGCGGGTCCGCCACATCCTGGATGCCTTGCAGGAGCGCCGCCTGGCGGAGGCCCACGGGCTCCGCGTGGCGGCTCTGATGCGGCGCGGACTGGCGGGCGCGCTGCGACGGGCCGTCGATCGCTTGGCCCCCTTGGTCCGTGGCCGGGTGGGCCCCGAGAGTGCCCAGAGGCTGGCCTGGGCCGGGTGGGGATTGGCCTGCGAGCAGTTCTCCGCCGTCAAACTCCTGGCGTCCGGGGCCGGGGCCGCGGGGGCGCTGGTGCTGGGGGCCTGGCTCCTGGGGGCCTCGGGGGCGTTGCCGCTGGGGTGCCTCGGTGCCCTGGGGGGCTACCTGGCCCCGGAGGCCTGCTTGTCGGCGGCCCTCGGGCGGCGGCGCGAGGTGATCGATCGAGAGCTGCTCTACTTCCTGGATTTCCTCGCCCTGGCGGCGGAGGCGGGACTGTCGATGGATGCGGCGGTCGCCCAGGTGGCGCAGGAACTCCCGGGCCTGCTGAGCGCCGCCTTTGCCCAGGTGCAGGCGGAGCGGGGGATGGGGCAATGGAACGAGCACGCCCTGGCCGGCCTGGTCGGTCGCTTGGGGCATCGCGACGTGCAGACCGTGGCGGAGGCGCTGGTCCGTGCGGGACGCTTCGGCTCGCGGACCGCGGGCGTGCTGCGCGACCTCTCCAGCACGATCCGTAGCCAGCGGAGCCTGGGGGCGAGGGAACAAGCCAATCGGGCCGGAGCGGCGATCATCCTACCGGTGGCGGCCTTCATCCTGCCCGCCATCCTCCTGGTCCTGGTGTACCCGGCGCTGACCCTGGTCACCGGCGCCCTCGGCACGGCGCGTTGAATCCTGAGGCAGGCGGCAGGCGGCAGGCGGGGGTTCGCCTGCCCCCCGTGTCCCCGCACGGTCCCCGGACGGTGGTGCCCCAGCGCCCCACCGGCAGAGAGCAGGCGCGCCCCGGGAGGGGCGCGTTGTCGTTCCCGGGCCCTCGGGTCCGGTGCTGCTAGACCCCGAAGGGAGGGAAGGGGATGTTCAGTTTGTGGGTTTCCGCGTTTTGCACCCTGCGCCTCGCCTCCGCGACCTCGCGGGGGCTGGAGTGGCTGCGGCGGCACACGGCGGGGGAGACGGGCGCAGAGGTGCCGGAGTACGTGTTGGTGGTGGCCATCATCGCCATGCTCGCGGTGGTCGGCCTGGTCGCGGTCAAGACGGGGCTCTTGTCCAACCTCAACGGGATCGCGAACTGTTTGACCGGTGCCGCCCAGGGCACGTCGGGTTCGTGCGCCTGACGGCGCTGCGGCAGGGGGGTGCCAGGGGCCGACGCCCCCTGGCCCGGCGCTCCGCAACTCGGAGCCCCGCCGGCGACAGCGCCGGCGGGGCGGGGGGGGGGGTCGCGTTGCGCGGTGAGCGAGACACGGGAGACGGCGAACGCGGGGCCGCGGTGGTGGAGACGATCCTGGTCCTGCCGCTGCTGCTCGGTACCCTGCTGGCGTCGATGGCCTTTGGCATGGGGGCCATCGCCCAGGCCGTCGTCACCAATGCCGCCCGGGACAGCGCCCGCCTAGCGGCGATCGAGTGCGGCCAGGGGGACGCGAACTGGTACGCGGATGCGCAGGCCGCCGCAGCGGCGGCGCTGGGCGACGGACTCCGGGTCGGCGCCCTCAGCGCCGATCCCCGGCGATACGGCTCCTGGAGCTTCCAGGCCTCGTGTGGGACCCCGGGGCAAGTGGGGGGCGCCGCCACGGTCCAACTGGTCTACGACGAGATCAATCTGTTCCCGCCGATCGCCTCCCTGCTCGCCCCCGGGGCCGGTCCGGGTGGCAGGGTGTTCCGCCTCCAGGCGGCCGCGGTCTTTCCCGAGGAGTGACGGGCCCGGGTCTCACAGGCAGGGGTGGGGTGCGGCATGGGCGGGGCGTCCCGGCACGGGACCTGGGCCCCTCCGCCAGGCCGTGGCGGCGCGGCGCAGGGCAGGCTCCGGGCGGAACTCGGGCAGGGCTTGGCGCTGGGGGTGGTCTTCCTGTCCATGGTGTTGTTGCTGATGCTCCTGGTACCCGGTCTGGCGATCGCCTATGCCGACCGCGCGGAGGTCCAGTCCGCCGCCGACGCGGCGGCGCTGGCCTGCGCGGGCCGGACGATCGTCACCGACCTGGTCGACGCCCGCGGCGATGTCTACGGGCGAACGGTCGCCGTGGACGGTGCCGCCGGCCCGCACGCGGCCGCCCGGGCGTGGGCGGAGAACCTGACCCGCTGGCCCGTGCACACGCTGAGCTTCGTGGCGACCGTCCAACAGGCGCACTGCACCGTGTGGGTCGCCGTGCGGGCGGCGGTCCCGCTCCTGCGCCTGTTGGGACGTCCCGGTGGTGGGTTGGTCCTGCGGGCGGTGTCCGAAGCCCGGGCCCTGCCCGTCCCCGGCGGTGTCGCCGGCGCTGGGGGCACCCCCGTTGCCAACGGCGGCTGAGGCCTTGGCCGGGGTCCTGCTGGCCCATGCCTGCTACACCGATCTGCATTCCCTGCGCATCCGCAACTGGGCCGTCCTGCTGGGCGCCGCGGGTGGCTTGGCCCTGCACACCGTGGGTGGCGGCTGGGCGGGCACCGCCCAGGCGCTGGAGGGGATCGCCGCCGGTGCCCTCTGGTGGGCGGCGGTCTACCTCTGCCGCTTGGGACCTGGAGACGCCAAGCTGGCGATGGCCCTGGGGTCCATTCTCGGCCCGGGGGCCGCCCTGGGCGGGCCGGCCTGCGGTTGCCTGCTCTGCGCCCTGGCCCTGGGCCCGTGGGTGCTCTGGCGCCGCGGCCGGGGCCTGCCGTGGCGTGATGTCCCCCTGCCCATGGCCCCGTGGCTGGCGGCGGGGGTGGTGCTGGCCCTCTGGTGGCGGGCAGCGGCGCCCTGATCCGGGTCGGGCGCGGCGCCGTTGGTCTCCTGGCGCGGGATCGGGGCGTGGGGGTGGTCACCACGAAGGACGTTGCCTGGCTCCGCGCCGAGGCTGGCCGGGGGTCGGCGGGCAGGGCGCGCCGCTGGGTTCTCATCGGGGTCGCGGGGTTGGTGGTGGGACTCGGTCGCGGTGCGGCGGCGGCCCCCATCCCCACCTGCACCGTCACCGGGGTGCGCCTGGTCGGGAGCCGCGTGGGGGGCGCGGCGGTGGACCTCGACTTGGTTGGGGGCTTCAGCGGTTGCATGGGCAGCTACGCCATCGTCGGCGTTACGCCCCGCGCCCTCAGTGCTGCGCCCGTGACCCTGGACGACTACCGGGAGTTGGCCGCGGCCCTGCGGCACTGGACGGCGGCGGACGGCGCCCCGGCCGTGGCCGGCTGGGTCCGCCTGGCCCCGCCGGTGGCGGCGGGCATGCGCGGGGCCGGGCTACGGCCGACCAGGTTCCTGCAGTGGATCAACGAGCATGCCGCTCCGGCCTGGGCCGGGGCCGCCCGGCGACCGGGCGCATCGCTGCCGCCCGTTTGGCCCCCGTTGCTGCCCAGGGCCTTTGTTGGCGGTCCCGTGGCTCCCGGCGCACGGGCCAAGGCGATTCAGGCCCGCGCCCGGCGGTGGACGCCCCCCGCTGCCGTGGGGGCGGTCGGGGCGCTCCGTCGGCCCTCGGCGGGGCAGCAGGGTGGGGGGGCGAGCCGGCCCGGCAGCGCCTTACGCCAGGCGGTGCCCGTCGGGCTCCGGCCCCCCGCCGGGAGGGTGCCCGTCGCCAGGCCCGCCACGGGTTGGCCGCGCCCGCCAGGTGCACCACCGCCCGGGACGGCGACGGTCTTGGGCCGGACGGTGCCGTGTGTGGTGGCGGGCCCGTGCCGCCGGGCGGTGCTCGCGCACGATCGTTGGGTGTCAGAACCGTGGCCGATCCGGACGCTCCTGCGGCTGTGGTGGTGGCGGTGGTGGCTCACGGCCGGGGCCGCCCTGGGCGGGGTCCTCGCCTCTGCGGCGTGGACCGCCGCCAGGCGTCGCCGCAACCTGAGCTGGTACGGCGATGCGCGGGGCCCGCGCTGAGGCGCCGCGCGCAGGGGGGATGCGGGATGCGGTGGAGGCCGGCCCTGGGCGTGTCCCTGCTGCTCTTGCTCCTGGTGGGCGCGGGCGCCGACCCGGTTCGTGCCGCCAGCTACACCTGGGGTTACACCTATTCCCGCCGGCGGGCCACGGCGGCGCCGGTGGCGCAGGAGGGCCCTCCGGCCCCCGCCCCGGCGGGGCCAGCCAACCAGCCATTCGTCGTGCCCCTGCCGGGGCGGAGCCAGAGCACGCCCGTCGTTGTCGGCGGCACCTGGTATCAGTGGACCTACTGGCACCACGGCCGGCGTGGCGCGCTCTGGAGCGGGCGGTTGGACGCGGCGGCGGGCTCCAGCAGCGCCGGCGCGCGGATTCGCCTCCCCGGCCACGCCCACCGCACCGTTCGTGCCGGGCCGGGCGAGCGGCTCGACGAGCCCTCGGACGCTGCGGTCAGCCCGGATGGCCGGTGGGTCGCCTTCGCGGCCGGGGAGGAACTGTACTGGTGGCCGACGGGGGATGCCGCGGCCGGCGCGGTGGCCCTGATCACCGGGGAGCCGCGGTCCGTGGTCGCCGCCAACAGCACCAGTCCGACCTTCGTCCCCGATCCCGCCGTCGCGAGCGGTTGGGAGGTGTGCGACGGGAATTGGGACGGGGGATTCGCCTGCTTCGCCGTGCGCCGGGGCGACGGGATCGCCCCCAGCGCGACGGTGGGCTACCTGGCCTCCTGGACCACCCGTGCCGACGGGGATGGCTACACCGCCATCACGTCGTCGGCGGCCTACGGGGGCCCCCTGCACGACCTCTACTTCGGCGTCGCCTCGGCGCATGAGCCTCGCGTCATGGCCCTGAATCCGCGCTCCGGGGCCTTCTCCGCCATGGATGGCGGGGGGGCGGTGCGGGCGCCGGTCTGGGCGGCGGTGGCCATCGGCGGTACCCACGTCTACGCGACCGACGCCCAGGGCTCGGCCTACGCCTTTGACGCGCGCACAGGCGCGCTCACGCACGCCCGCCTGATGACGGACGCCGGGACGGACATCGTCTCCCCGGCGGTCGGCGCGCACCACCTCTATCTCCTGGTGCATCGCTACGGCGAAGTCCTGCGGTTGCGACGCCCCTCCCTGGACCTGGCGGCGGCCGCCCCGGCCCGCCTGGGCGGTGCGGCGCAGGCCTCCGCGCTGACGGTGGTGCACGCGCCAGGGGTCCCCAGCGAGGTCTTCTACGCCACCACGGCCGGCGGGGTGCACGTGGCGGCGTCCGGGGGGCCGGGCCTGCACACCCTCGGCGCCTGGGCCGGGGCGCCTTCGGGCGGCTCCTACAACTGGACCGCGGCGGTCGTGGAGGGCAGCCTGGTCCTGCTTTGGAGCGACGGCGCCGCGGTGGCGTGGGCCCAAGCCGTCCCCCGCCCCCCCATGGCCGCCGCGCCGGCCGGTGTGGGCGCCGTCTCCGGTGGGCTGCAGATCTATCACCTGCGCCCGCGGCTCACGGCGCTGGTCACCCCCGCCGTGGGGGGCGCGGGGGCCTCGGCCCAACTGGATGTCCTCGCCCCGCCCGGGGCCACGGTGAGCGCTGCGGGCGGCCCCTGGGGGGCTATGACGCTCCATTGGGCGTCCGTCGGCGCCATCCGCTGCCCCGCATCCCTGCGCGCCGCCGCCGGAGGGAATTTCGGTGCCTTTCCCCAGGCCGGCGCCCGGACCGTCGCACCTCCGGCGGGCTGTGGCCCGTGGTCGCAGCGGGCAGCGGCCTGGGAGGCCTTGGCTGCGGCCCAGGGCGGCGGGGCCCACCCCGCGTTCGCGGGTCTGTCCCCCTCCGCCTGGCAGGCCGCCGGTGCGGGGTACGCGGCCTGGACCGCCACCCTGCCCGTGCCCGACGCCGTGGGCGTCTACCCCCTGGGGGTGACGGTCCGGGTCTCCGGGGGCGGCAGCGCCCACGCCCGTGTCTGGTTGCGCGCCGCCTGCGCCAGCGGCACGGCGGCGGGTGTCGGCGGCCGCTGCACGGTCACGCTCCAACCGCAGCGGGACCCGTGGCCGGCGGGAGGACCGACGGGAGGGCCCGCGCCGGGGGACCTCTGTGCGCGAGACCTCGTCCCCGGGGTGTCCACGCT
>DAHWHV010000099.1 GCA_027335545.1 Clostridia bacterium | reverse complement strand
CCGAGCGCAGACCAAGGCGAGGGCGGGGCGCGCGCCGCCCCGGAGGGCGAGGCCCCGCAGCCGGTGGGGGGTTGGCCGTTGGACGCAGGCGGCGGCGGGGAGCGTCCGGGCCATTCCGCCGGACTCGGCGCGGGGGGGAAGGCGCCCAAGGCCCCACAGGCGGGCTCCCGGGCCGGCGGGGCGCGCGACCCGGGAGCCGGGAGGGTGCGCCAGGGCCATGCGCCGGAGGGCGCAAACGGCCGCCGCGCCTGGCCTGAGGCCTTGGGCGCCGTGCGGACCGACTTGGCCGTCGAGGCGGTACAGGCGCGTCCGGAGCGGCGGGTTTCGGGGGTCGAGGTGGAGGAGGAGCCGTCCGAGGGGATCCTGCTCACCCGCGTGCGCGTGACCAATGCCGAAGGGGAAAGGGTGGTGGGCAAGCCGCAGGGGAACTACATCACGCTGGATGCCCCGGGGCTGCGGGAGCGCGACCTAGCCCTGCAGGAGCGGGTCGCCCGCCTGCTGGCAGGGGAACTCGGTCGGCTCCTGGCGCTGCGCGAGGGCAGCCGGGTGTTCGTGGTGGGGTTGGGCAATTGGAACGCCACCCCCGACGCCTTGGGGCCGAAGGTCGTCGCCAACGTGCTCGTGACGAGGCACCTGGAGGGGCAGGTTCCGCGCGACGTCGCCGGGAGTCTGCGTTCCGTGGCCGCCCTGGCCCCCGGAGTGCTAGGCCTCACGGGCATCGAAACGGGCGAGATCATCCGCGGCATCGTCGACCGCATCGAACCGGATGTGGTCATCGCCGTCGACGCCCTGGCCTCGCGCAGCATCGAGCGCATCCTGCGCACGGTCCAGCTCGCGGACACGGGCATCCACCCCGGCTCGGGCGTTGGCAACCACCGGGCCGGCATCAACCGCGAGACCCTCGGCGTACCGGTCGTGGCGGTGGGGGTACCCACGGTCGTGCACGCGGCCACGATTGCGGCGGACACCATCGAACTCCTGGCCGAGCACCTGCGCCAGGACCCGGCGTACCGGAACCTCGCGGAGTTGGCCGGCGAGGAGAAGCGCCGCATGATCACGGAGGTGCTGGCTCCCTCCGTCGGAGACCTGATGGTGACCCCGAAGGAAATCGACGTCCTGGTGCGGGACATGGCCACGATCATCGCCGCCGGCATCAACGGCGCCCTGCATCCCAGCGTCGCGGCCCAGGAGTTGTTGCTGGGCTGAGTCGGCCTCCCCGCCAAGGCCCTGGGTGGGCAGCGCAAGCGTCGCCTCTCGCGCCGCCCGCGTCTGCGCTGCCCACTTCCGGGTCTGGCGGCCGGGGCGCAGCGTGCCGGCGGCCGCCATGGCCCGCGCCCCAGGCGGCCGGCCCCATGGCCCGCGGGCGCGGCCAACGCCCCCGGGGTCCTGCCGCCCCGAGGACGCGCTCCCCAGGCGCGGCGCCCCGAGACGACACCGGGAGCGGGGCGCGGGTATACTCGCCCCATGGACACGTCGTCGTCCGCTCCGCGCGCCCCCGCCCTGCGCGCCCGGGTCGTGCTGCTGCGCGGCGAGGGGCCCCGGCGGGAGGTCCTCCTGGTCCACCACCGCCACCCGAACCGGGCGGCCTTCTGGTGCTTCCCCGGGGGGCGGGTCGAGGTCGGGGAGGGCATGGCCGCGGCGGCCATCCGGGAGATGCGCGAGGAAACGGGCCTGCGCGTGACGCTGCAGGGTGTCTGCTTCGTGCAGGACCGTCCCGGGGCAGACGCCATCGATGTCTTCTTCAGCGCGGTCTATGGAACGGCGCACGGGGACGGCGCGGAAGCGACGCTCGGCAGCGATCCGGACCGGCCGGGGGATGCGGCGCCCGTCCTGGGGGATGTGCGTTGGTTCCCCCTCAGCGCGCTGCCCGGCGTGGCCTGCCTCCCCGCAGAACTGGCGGAGGCCCTGACGGCCGGGCGCTTCGAGGGCTGGGGGCGCCTCCCCCTCCCCGGGTAGGCGGCGCGCGGCACGGTGCGGCCAAGGCGCGCTGTGGCCGCACCGTCTTCCGGATGCTATGGCCTGCGTTCCTCGCGGCCCACTGTACCTTGTGACTGTACCTTGTGACTGTACCCTGTGACTGTACCCTGTGACTGTACCTTGTGATTGAGGGACCGGCTGCGGCTTAGCGCAGCGCCGTCCTGGTGGCGTCGGCACGAGGGCAAGGGCAAAGCCAGGCGAGCCCCGCGACGCCAAGGGGCAGTGCGGGTACGGGCCCCCAACCGCCGGAGGCGCGAGGGCTGTGCGGAAGAGCACTCGGAGCGGCGGTAGGGCGGTGGGGCAAAACCTTGTTTTACCCCACCGCCCTACCGCCCTACCGCCGCTCCGCCACACACAGAAAGCGTTCGCTCTCTGGACGCAGCGGGCGCAGTTCCAGGTCACCGAGTTCCTGCACCGCGAGGCCGGCGGCCTCGCACAGGGCCCGCACGCGCGCCACGGGGTAGCCGCGCTCGCGGTGCTCCTCGCGGATGCGCCGGTAGAGGCCGCCGGGCTGCCGCAGAAACGCGGTCAGCACCAGCGTGTTCACCTCGGTCTCGTGGTCGTAGGTGGTCTGCCAGGTCATGAAGAGGTCGTCCCCCGGGGAGTCGATGCGCTCGCTCGTCCCCCACTCGTCCGCCAGCCCGGAGAGGGTGTTCATGTCGAAGAGGAAGAGGCCACCGGGTTGCAGGCAGGCATGCACGCAGGCGAAGACGGCGGCCAGATCCTCCTCCGTCAGCATGTAGTTGAGCGCATCGTACATGCAGGTGACCACCTCGACGGGCCGCTGGAGCACGAAGTCGCGCGCGTCCGCCTGGAGCCACTGCACGTGCACGCCCGCGGCGTCCCCACTGTGGCGCGCCTTGGCCAACATGCGGGCCGAGGCGTCGAGGCCGATGACCTCATAGCCCTGACGGGCCAGGTATACGGCCGCCTCACCGGTCCCACAGGCCAGATCGCACACGCGCCGCGGGGAACGGCCATACCGTTCCAGCAACTCGGGGATGCGCGGGGCCATCTCGCGGCTGAAGCGCGTGAAGCCCCCCAGATCGTAGATCTCGGCGAGGTCTTCGTACATGCCCGTCACCTGGGCCCCTCCCTCACACACGCCGCTCGGGTCCTCCGCGCCCCAAGGCGGGCGGCGCGGCCCCGCGGAGGTCAACTGCGCCGCTGCACACGGTAGCCCAGGCCGGTGAGGACCCCCATCGCCGCCGTGGCCACGGCGGCCTCGGCGAACCCGAGCCGCAGCGTTCCCCCCTCGCCCTCCCGCAGGCGCAGGATCTCGATGTCCTGGATGTTGATCCCCTCCGTACCGAGCGCCGCGCCCAACTGCCCGATCACCCCGGGGCGGTCGGGCACGAACACCACCAGATCGTGGTAGGCGGGCAGCAGCCCCTTCTGGCTGGCCGGGACGCGCTGGCGCACGGCCAGGGCGGCGGCGAAGTGCTCCACCACCGTCGCCTCGTCCCCGAAGGCGATCGCGGCCCGCAACCCGTCCAACAGGCGCTGCATGGCCTCGATCGCCGTCAGCACCGGCCCGCGATTGGTGGCCAGGATGTCCAACCACATGGCCGCCGGGCTGGCGGCGATGCGCGTGGTATCGCGAAAGCCACCCCCCGCCAGCGACAGCAGGCCGGGATCGGCCGCAGCGGCCTCACCGGCCACCTCGGCCAGGGCCACCGCGGCCAGCTGCGGCAGGTGGCTGATCGCCGCCACCCGCCGGTCGTGCCGTTCCGGCTCCAGGCGGACGACGTGGGCCCCCGTCGCCTCGACCAGGGCCGTGAGGCGGAGGAGGTCCGGTCCGTCGGCCCCGGGCGGGGGGCACAGGACCCACACCGCGTGCTCGAAGAGGTACGGGTCCGCAGACTCGACGCCTGCGTGTTCGGAGCCCGCCATCGGATGGCCGCCGATGAAGACTGCCGCTGAGGAGTGACGCGCCAGGGCCGCGGCCATCGCCGCGCCGATCTCCGCCTTGGTGCTGCAACAATCGGTGAGCACGGCCCCGGGGGCCGCGTGCCGCGCCACTTCCTCGGCCAGCTCCAGCGCCGCGCGGATCGGAGCGCACAGCACCACGAGGTCCGCGTCCCGCACGGCCGCCCCCAGATCGGCGACGCCTTCGTCGATCGCCCCGAGTTCGACCGCGCGCTCGAGGTGGTGCCGGTTGCGCCCGAAGCCGACGACGTGACCGACGACCCCCTGGGCGCGCCAGCGCAGCCCCAGGGAGCCCCCGATCAGGCCCACGCCCAGGATGGCCGCCCGCCGCGCCAGCAGCGGCATCTAGGCCCCCCCCCCGTCGAGCGGCAGCGCGCCGCGGCGGCTCACGCCCGCGCCGCCAGGGGCCGGTCGGCCCCGCAGACCCGATCCACGGCCGCGGCCACCCGCGCCACGCCGACCATCGTCTCGGCGAAGGCCTCGAAGCTCAGCGTCTGGGCGCCGTCCGACAGAGCCTCGGCCGGATTCGGGTGCACCTCCATGATCAGCCCGTCGGCCCCGGCGGCGACGGCCGCCCGCGCCAGCGCGGGCACCAGAGCCGCCCGGCCCGTGCCATGGCTCGGATCGACGATCACCGGGAGGTGGGAGAGTTCCTGCGCGACCGGGACGGCGTTGATGTCCATGGTGAAGCGCGTCGCCGGTTCAAAGGTCCGGATCCCCCGTTCGCAGAGAATGACCTGGTAGTTGCCGCCGGCTAGGAGGTATTCGGCCGCCATCAACCACTCCTGGATGGTCGCGGCCAAGCCGCGCTTGAGCAAGACGGGCTTACGCGTACGCCCGACCTCGCGCAGCAGGTCGTAGTTCTGCATGTTGCGCGCCCCGATCTGCAGGCAGTCGGCGTACCGTTCCACCAGGGCCACCGCCTCCGGGCTCATGACCTCCGTCACGATGGGCAGCCCGATCTCGGCGCGGACATCGGCCAGCAGGTGCAGGCCCTCCTCGCCAAGCCCGCGGAAGCCGTAGGGCGAGGTACGGGGCTTGAAGGCGCCCCCGCGCAGCAGGCGCGCCCCGGCCGCCTTGACGGCGCGCGCGGTCGCCACCAACTGCTCGCGCGTCTCCACGGAGCACGGCCCCGCGATGACGACGACCTCGGCCCCCCCAACGGCCACTCCCCCGACGTCGACGACCGTGGTTTCGGGGTGGAACTCCCTACTCACCAGCTTGAACGGTTGGCGGATCGGCACGACCTTCTCCACACCCTCCATCGCCTCCAGATCCACGCCGGCCAGGACACTCTTGTCCCCGATGGCGCCGATCACCGTCTGCCGCTCCCCGCGCGAGAGGTGGACGCCGAACCCGAGGGTCTGCAGGCGAGCCGACACGCGGGCGATCGCCTCTTCGGAGGAGTCGGCCTTCATCACGACGATCAACGACATCGCCCCCTTCGCACACGGGTTGCCGCAAACAAAAAACCCCCACCCCAATCTGTAGGGGCGGAGGTCTCCGCGGTACCACCCTAAATGACCGGGTCCGCCCCGACAGGGCCGAACCGATCGCTCGTTTCACCGTCTGACCGCTCTGCGCAGACAGACCTCCCCGCTAACGGAGGGAAACCGGCCATCCATACTGACAGCACCCACCCTGTAACGGCAGGGTTCTGCCTTCCGGATCGCGCCTCCGGGTGTATTCGCGCCCGTCCGCCACCGGGATTCCACCGTCCCCGGCTCTCTGGAGGCAACTGACAGCGGTACTCTGCCCATTCATCGGCTGACCAACACTATACGCAGCGCGGGCGGCACGCGTCAAGCCGCCCCGGGCGGCCGTCGGGGCCGTGGCCCCGCCCCGCTAGCCCTGGACGCGAGCGAAGGCCGTCAGGGCGCGCTCGCAGGCCGCCCGCGGGGCATCGTGGTGGGTGACCAGCCGCAGCGTCCCGGCGTCCACCGCGTTGCAGAGCACCCCCAGTTCGCGCAGCGCGGCCGCGACCACGGGCGCGGGACGGTGGCGCGTCCCCACGCGCACCATGTTCGTCTCCACCTCGGCCACGGCGACCTCCAACCCCGGCACGGCAGAGAGCCCGTCGGCCAGGAAGCGGGCGTTGGCGTGGTCCTCCGCCAGTCGCTCCACCATGGTGTGCAGGGCCACCAGACCGGCCGCCGCCAGCACCCCGGCCTGCCGCATGCCTCCACCCAGGAGTTTGCGGTAGCGCCGGGCCCGCTCGACCAGCGCGGCGTCTCCGCACAGCAGCGAACCCACCGGTGCCCCCAACCCCTTGCTCAGGCAGCACATGACGGTGTCCACCGGGGCACAGAGGGCCGCGACGGGCACCCCCAGGGCGACGGCCGCGTTCCAGAGCCGAGCCCCGTCCAGGTGCACGCGCAGGCCCGCGCCCCGCGCCAGCTCCGAGACAGCGCGCGTGGCCTCCAGGCTCCAGACGCTGCCGCCGCCGCGGTTGTGGGTGTTCTCCAGGCAGACCAGGCGCGGGCGCGGGAAGTGGGCGTTGGGTGGGCGCAGGGCGGCGGCGACGGCCCCCGGCGTGAAGCGGCCCCGGGCGCCGGGGAGCAGGCGGGGCATCACCCCGCCCAGGGCCGCGGGGCCCCCGGCCTCGTAGTAGTAGATGTGCGACTCCTCGTGCAGGAGCACCTCGTCCCCCCGCTCGGTCTGGCAGAGCAGGGCGATCTGGTTCCCCATCGTCCCACTGGGCACCAGGAGCGCCGCCTCCTTGCCCGTGGCGGCGGCGATCTCGGCCTCCAGGCGGTTCACCGTCGGGTCCTCGCCGTAGACATCGTCCCCCACCTCCGCCTCGGCCATGGCCCGGCGCATCTCCGGGGTGGGGCGCGTCACGGTGTCCGAGCGCAGGTCGACGAGCTGCGTTGTCATCGGTCCAGCACCTGGCGCGGTTCCGGCGTGTCGACGGAACGACCCCCGTCCCCGCACGCCGCACCGGTCAGGCTCTCTCCCCCTTTCCGCCTGCGGGGTGCACCCGGCCCCGGGCGGGGACGGATGCGCCCCGCCTCGCGGATCACGGCCGGGCAGCGCCGCCCTTTGGCGGCCGGGGCCGCTGGGGCGCCACCCGCCCCGCGGCTTCCACACGGAGGGACCACTCCCTGCGTCCGCGGACGGCTCGCGGCGCCCAGTCAGCGCCGCGTCCTGCGCCGCGCGGCCCGGTGAGGTGCGGCAAAGGCCCGCTTTGGCCGCACCGTCGCCGGAGGCGGTGGCCCGTGCGCCTCGGGCCCGGAGCAGGATTCCCGGGGGTTGGCGAGCAAGCCCCTGTGCGGCGGCGGGCCCCCGGGTCCGGTTGGGCGCGGCGAAGCGGTCCGCCCAGGGACGGCGGCAAGAGGCCCAGGGAGGCCGGAACGCCTAGGGACGGTTTGCGCCGGGCACGTCAGCCCCCGCTACGGGAAGTGGTCCCGCCAGAACCGGTCGCGGGAGGACCAGACCCTTGCCGCGACCGCGGACGCGGAACGTGGAGTGCGGCCGCCCGGGCGCGACGCCCCGCGTGTGGCCCGAGCGCGACCCCGCGCTGCGGCCGCCGGCCCGCATTCCCCCTGGTAAGGAGACGATCGCCCGGTGAGCCTCGAGCAGCGCAGTGCCGACCACGGCTCCCCGGCGCCCGGCCGGGCCCTGGAGGCGGGGGCCTCGGCCACCGCGGATCCCTCCCCGGCGGCGGTGTCCCCCGCCCCCGCCGGGGGCGTCGCCCCGGTCGCCACCCCCGCGGTCCACGTCGTGATCCTGGCGGGAGGCTTCGGCGAACGGTTCTGGCCCGCCAGCACCCCACAGAGCCCCAAGCCCTTCGCCCGCCTGTTCGGCGGGCGCAGCCTGCTGCAGGACACCATCGCCCGCGCCCGCCGCCTGGCCCCGCCCGAGCACATCTGGCTGGTCGGCAGCGAGGGCCACGCCCAACAGCTGGTCGTGCAGTCCCAGGGCGACGTGGCCGAGGGGAACATCCTCCTGGAGCCCTGCCGGCGCGACACCGGGCCGGCGGTCGCCCTGGCGGCCGCCACCATCGCCGCTCGCGCGGCGGAGGCCCGGCTGGTGATCATGCCCAGCGACCACCACGTCCCGGACGCCGGGGCCTTCGCTGACACCGTCGGGCTGGCCTTGGCCGCCGCCGACGCCGGCTACCTGACCTGCCTCGGCATCCCGCCGCAACGCCCGGACGCACGCTACGGCTACATCCTCCGCTCCGACACCGAGGTGAGCCCCGGCGTCCACGCCGCCCTCCGCTTTGTGGAGAAGCCCGACCCGGACGCGGCCGCCGCGCTCCTGCGCGCGGGCAACGCGTACTGGAACGCGGGCGTCCTGGTCTGCCGCGCCAGGGACCTCCTCGCCGGCTTCGCCGCCCACGCCCCGGCCATCGCCGGGGCCCTCCCCGCCCTGGCGGCGGGGGGGGAGGCCCGCGCTCGGGCCTTTGCGGCGCTCCCGTCCCTCTCCCTGGACTACGCGGTACTGCAGCAGGCCCCCCACGTGGCCGTCGCGCGGGCGGGGTTCCGCTGGCACGACGTGGGCAATTGGGCGGAGATGCCCCGGGTCGAGGCGGACGGGCAGGGGAACTTCGTCCGCGGGCCCGCACGCCTGCTGCACACCCAGAACTCCGTGGTCTACAACACGACCTCTCAGCCGGTGGTCGTGGCCGGCATGGACGGCGTGCTCGTCGCCAGCGCGGAGGACCACGTCACCCTGGTGACCCCGCTAGGGACCGATGCCCGCGGCCTGCTCGGCGACTTGGCGCGCGACGGGGGCCTGCCGCAACCGCAACCCTTCGCGGCCTTCCTGCAGGCGGCCGCCGCCGCGGGCGACGCCGTACGCGTGGTCGACAAGCCGTGGGGTTGGGAGGTCGTCTGGGCGCACGGCCAGGGCTACGCCGCCAAGGTGATCTGCGTTCGTGCCGGCCACGCCCTGAGCCGCCAGTACCACGCGGCCAAATGCGAGACCCACTGGTACCTCTACGGGTCGGGCGTCCTGGAGCACGCCGGGCAACGGGAGCAGATCCGTCCCGGCCTAGTGGCCACCATCCGCCCCGGCGAGGTCCACCGGGTCCACGCCGACACCGACACCTGCTTTCTGGAGGCCTCCACGTCTGAATTGGACGACGTGGTGCGCCTGGACGACCGCTACGGCCGGGCGTGACCGGAAGCGCGGGCCGCCGTACCCCGGGAGCGCCGGACCGGGGGCGGCGGGCCGCGGCCCGCCCCGGACACCGGCCCCGGCGCGCCAGGCGGTCGGTGGCGCTACGGCCTCCCAGAGCCGGGCCTCCCGGAGCCGGATCGACGGAAGACGAACAGGCGCATGATCAGGAAGCTGGCGCTGGAGGCAAAGGCCATCGCCACGCCCTTGCTGAGGTTCACCGTCACCCACGCCGGGCCCAGGTGGAGGTGGCGTACCTGACCGGCGGTCAGCAGCAGGGCCGCGTCGTTGATGCCGATGTTGATCAGGGATTGCGCCAAAAAGAGCGTTATCTGGCGCCAACTGCCGTCGGCCTCCCGGCGGAAGGTCCAATGGCTGTTCCAGAGATAGGAGTTGGCGATGGCGAGCGCCACGGCCAGAGAGTTTTCGATGGTCAGGCCAAGGGGGTCCGTGGTCGGCCACAGCCAAAGCAGCAGGTTCAGGATCCCCAAATCCACGACCGCATTCAGGACGCCGACCGTGGCAAACTGGAAGTATTGGCGCCACGGGCGTGTGGTGGGGACAGCCATGGCCATGCCGCCCGACGCCTCGCGGGCGGGCTCGGGCGCTCCCTCGCCAACCTCGGGCGCCTCCCGCCCGATCATGGCCGGGTCGGGCCGGAGCGGCAAATCAAAACCCCCTGGACCCGGTGTCACCGGATGCCAGGCGCGGGGCCTCCGCCCCGGCACCCGCATACTGCAACGCCTCGGTGTAGTAGCCGACCAATTGCCGGGTCGGCGCCTCCCAGCCGTGCTGGGCCCCGGCGCGCCGCGAGCCGGCCGCCAGGCGCTCCGCCAGTCCCGGCTCGTCCCGCAGGCGGCGGACGGCCGCCAGCAGGCTGGCCGCATCATCGGCATTGTACAGGACGCCCGCGGACTCGCCCACCAGCTTCAGAGTCGGGGCGCTACGCGCCGCGATCACCGGCAGGCCGCAGGCCATCGCCTCCAACAGCACTAGGCCCAGGGTCTCCATCGTCGAGGGGAAGACGAACGCGTCCGCGGACGTATAGGCGGCGACCAGTTCGTCGCCCTGCAGGTTCCCGACGAAGGTCGTGGGCGTGCCGGCGAAGGCGCGCTCCAACTCGGCCCGGCAGGGGCCGTCGCCGACGAGGGCCAAGGCGATGTCCGGCAGGCCCCGCACTAGGGGAAGCAGCCGCTCGATCTGCTTCTCGGGCGCCAGGCGCGCCACACACAGCAGCACGGTGCGCACCGGTGCGCCGCCGGAGAGCCGCAGGCGCATGCGCGGCTCGGCGGGCCTCGGGGCGAACCGCTGCAGGTCGACGCCGTGGTCCCAGACGCGGACCCGCCGGAAGCGGTGCCGCACCAGATCCAGGCGGGCGGACTCCGAGGTGCAGAGATTGACCACGGCGCGGTTGTGGAGGAGGCGCATATAGCCCCAGATCGGCCCGGTGAGCCAGCCGTAGCCGTAGACCTGGGCGAAGTGGGGGAAGTGGGTGTGGTAGCTGGCCACCAACGGGACGTTGATCCGGCGTGAGGCCACGATCGCCCCCAATCCGAAGACGACCGGGTTGACCGTGTGGATGAGGTCGGGCTGGAATTCGCGTAGCAGGTCCAGCGCACGGGTGCGCGGCCAGATCACGCGCTTGTCCGGGTACAGGAAGAACGGCTTCCCCGGGAACCCCTCCACGCGGGCGCCGGCGTAATGGGCCGGTCCCCCGTCGGGGGCCAGCAGCAGCACCTCGTGCCCCGAGCGCGACATCTCCGGCAGGGTGGCCAACAAACGGGTGACCACCCCATCGGTCGAGGGGAGGAAGGTCTCGGTGAACATCGCCACTCGCACGGGCCATCCCTCCCCACGTCCTCCAGGGCGGCCTCCGACGGGCCCACCCCAAACCCCATTCCACCCCGCGCCCGAGGTGGCCAGCGGCTGCTGGCGGCTGCTTCGACCCCGGACGCCGGGCACGCCCCACGCCGAACCGGGGCGGCC
>DAHWHV010000098.1 GCA_027335545.1 Clostridia bacterium | reverse complement strand
GGTGCGGCGGTGCCGGGGCACGGGGGTGTGCTCGATCGCTTCGACAGCCTGCTGCTCGCCTCCCCGGGAGGGTACTGGCTGCTGGCCATGCTCCACGTGGGCCACACCGTGCCGCGCTGATCTCGCCGCCCCCGGCCGGGGTGGCCGCCGGCGCGGCGCCCCGCCGGCGGGGCTCGCGGCGCCGCCTTGCGTGGCAGTCGCCCGGGTGGGGCGGGAAGCGTCGCCCCGGTGCTGAGCGGACGGGCAGCACTCGTCCTCTGGTGCGCGCTCGGGGCGCTCGGCCTCTGGTGCGCCGGCCGGCTATGGCCCATGCTCTGGCCGCTCCTCTGGCCCTTTCTGGCCGGTGGCCTGGCCGCCCTGATCCTGGAGCCCGCCGTGACCTGGCTGACGGCGCGGGGCCTCGGTCGCGCGCCGTCCACCGCGCTGGCCCTGGTGGCCGGGGTGCTCTGTGGCTCGCTGCCGCTGGCCTGGGCCGGTTGGCTCGCATGGAAGGAACTCGTCCGGCTGAGGGAGCGGCTCCCCGCGCTCTACGTGGCGGCCACGGCGGCGGCCGCCGAGATGGGTCGCCGGGCGGGCGCCGCCTCCAGCCGCTTGCCCCCGTGGTTCCGCCGGTTCTTAGAGAACGAACTCCGGCACGGGTACGCGGACGGAGCGCCCGTGTTGCAGCGACTGCTCACCGCGCTGCAGCACGGGGCGGCCGTCCTCCCCGATGCCCTGTTTGCCTCCTTCATCGCCTTCGCCGCCGCCTACTTCGCCCTTCGGGACAGGGAGGTCTGGCACGCCTGGCTGGAGCGGCGACTCGCGCCGCCGGCCGCCCTGGCCTTGCGGCACGCGGCACGGGCCGTGCGCGGCTCGGTGTGGGGTATGCTGCGCGCCCAGGCGTTCCTGGCGGGGGTGACCTTCGCCGTGAGCCTGATCGGGCTCTGGCTGATCGGTGCCCCCTACGCCGTGCTCGCCGCGCTGGTGGCCGCCGTGCTCGACGCCCTCCCCGTGGTGGGGCCGGCGGCGCTCTTCGTCCCTTGGATGCTGGGCTGCGGCCTGACCGGCCTCGGCGACGCCGCCGCCGGTCTGGCCGCGGTGATGCTCGCCGTGGCCGTGGCGCGCTGGCTGCTGACGCCGCACTTGCTGGGTGGGCAGGTAGGCCTTCACCCCTTCGTGGCGCTGGCCGCCATGTTCGTCGGCGCCCACCTGGCCGGGCTCGCCGGCCTGTTGCTCGGACCGCTCTGTGTGTCGGCCGTGCGCGCGATCGCCGACGCCCCGGCGCCTTCCGCCGGGCCACCCCGCGGTGGAGCAGGCATCGCCCCACCACAGGGGCCCGCGGCAGGTCGCATGCCCTGAGGCGTGCCAAGGGGCGCGCCCCAAGGCCCGCCAACCACCGGAACGGGCCCGCGCCACGGGGCGGTGCCCCCCTCCGCCCGGCTGAACGGCCGCACGCCCCGCTCCGAGGAAAAGTTGTTCCATTCCGGCTCCTCACGGCGATTTTCGGGACCGCGCCCCGCCAATGCCTGTCCCCCTTGGGCGGCGGGGCATCAAGGGCGGGTAGCGGGCCGCGGGCCCTTGTCCTTGACGCCTTGTCGCCCAAGGATAGGCTCGGTTGGCCGGGGCGCCGCCCCTCGCCCCCATCTTGAGCGGTTCCACGCATTACCGGTGAGCCGCTACACCTGCCGGTCCCTTCGGTCGGGGGCTGAGGGGAACAGGGATAAGGAAACGGGCTGCGGGGTGGTGCCCGCCGGACGGCCGCCAGGTCCTCGGCGTACGCGCGCAGGCGCTCGGCGTGCTCGGGTCGCTGCAGGGCGGCCGCGTCGAGCGCTCCGCGCCGGATCCCGTCCTGCCCTGGGGCACCGCAGGCCGGTGCCCCAGGGCGCCACTTTGCCGGGCCACCGCGAACCGGCGGCCATGGCGGTCGCCGGCTGGCGGCGTCGGCACGGCGCCCACGCGCCCACCCGGACTTTGCCCAGCGCCGCGGATGGTTACAATGGCGGTGCGCACTGGCCGCAGTCGAGGGGCGTTGCCGGTGTGCGGGGTAGGGGTGGCCATACCGCGCGATCGCGGCGGCCAGCCCGGGG
>DAHWHV010000243.1 GCA_027335545.1 Clostridia bacterium | reverse complement strand
GGCGCGTGTCGCCTCCGCTGCCGGCCTGCGCGGCGGCGCCAGGAATCGGGCGCCGGGCGGTAAAGCCTGGGCCGGGAGGGATCGCCGTGCCGAGCCGCCCGCGGGTCTTCGTCACCCGCCGCCTGCCGCCCGAGGCCCTGGCCCCGCTCCAGACGGCGGCCACGGTCGAGGTGTTCGGCGAGGAGGAGGTCCCGGTGCCGCTCGAACGCCTGCGGGCCGAGGTGCGCGATTGCGCCGGCCTGCTGGCGCTGCTGACCGACCGCGTCGACCGCGCCCTGCTGGAGGCGGCCCCGGGCCTGCGCGTCGTGAGCCTGATGTCGGTGGGGCACGACAACGTGGACCTGGATGCCTGTACGGAGCGGCGGGTGGCCGTCTGTCACACGCCGGGGGTCCTGACCGAGACGACGGCGGACCTGTGCTTTGCGTTGCTGATGGCCTGCGCCCGCCGCCTGCCGGAGGGGGAGCGGGCGGTGCGGGACGGGCTCTGGCCGGCCTGGGCCCCCTTCTTCCTGGCCGGGCAGGACATCTGGGGCCAGACGCTGGGGATCGTCGGCCTGGGCCGCATTGGGCAGGCGGTGGCGCGCCGGGCGCGGGGCTTCGGCATGCGCGTCCTCTACAGCGGCCCCAGCCGCAAGCCGGAGGCCGAAGCGGAAAGCGGCGCGCAACACGTGGCGCTGGATGGGCTGCTGGCTGAGGCGGACTTCGTGGTCCTGCTGGCGCCCTTGCGCGCCGAGACGCGGCACCTGATCGGCGCGGAGCAGCTCGCGCGGATGAAGCCGACGGCGGTGCTCGTCAACGTCGGCCGGGGGCCCCTGCTGGATGAGGCGGCGCTGGTGGAGGCGCTGCGCGCCCGGAGCATCTGGGGCGCGGCCCTGGATGTCTTCGAGCGCGAGCCCCTGCCGCCCGACCACCCGCTGCTCCGCTGCCCCAACCTCCTGGCGGTGCCGCACATCGGTAGCGCCAGCGTGGCCACGCGCCTGGCAATGGCGACCCTGGCGGCGGAGAACCTGGCGGCCGTGCTCCTGGGCCGTCCGCCGGCCGCTTGCCTGAATCCGGCGGTGCTCTGAGGCCCCAGACAGCGGCGGCGCCCCGCCGGTGACGGTGACCGGGCGGGCGGCGGCGGACCGCGGCTGGGGCGGGGCGCGTGGGCAGACTAGGTCGCGGGGGGTAGATGCCGATGTGGTCACGGATGCCCCGCCGCGTGGCGCGACGCAGTTCCCTGCGCCTGTTGGGCAGCCCCTGGGTCCTCTCGGCCGTGGGGTTGGCGGCCGCCGCCTCGTATGTCGGTGTGCGGATGTGGCGCCGCGCCTGAGTTCGGTGCGGTCCGATCCGGCGTCCCGGGGCGGCCCCCCGCCCCAGGGCGCCCTTTTCGCGTGCGAGGGGGGCCGGGGGTCAGCCCGCCGCGGGCGGGGCCGCCGAGGCAGGCGAGCTGGGGCGCGCCCGCGGGCCGCGCAGGAGGACGCGTGGGCTGGGGCGGTAGGTGTGGGTGCCGAGGTCCCGCCGCTTCTGGGTGCCGTCCGGTTGCTGGATGACGGCCCAGGCCCTGGCGGTCACCCCGTCCTGCCCGGGGGCGGCCACGTGCTCGCTGCCGGGTGGCAGGTGGGGGTCCCGGAGGACGACGGTGGGGAAGGGCCTGCGGGCCAGGACCTCGGTGTGGATGACGACCTGCGGCGGGCGCCGTGGCCCATAGATGGCGATGGTCAGCCAGCGCGCCTCGGCCTGCGACCACAGGACCAGGGGTGCCCCGCTGGAGTTGCGGAAGCGGAAGTCCAGCGAGCCCTCATCGGTCACGGTGGCGTCCCGGCCCGGTGCCAGGTAGGGCACCGTCAGGCCGTGGAAGTGCTGTTCCACAACCGGGAGATCGGCCAGGAGCACGGCGTTGTACAGGGTGGAGGCCCCCTGGCAGACCCCGCCGCCGATGCTTGGGACGATGCGCTGGCCCAGGAACATGCGGCCCCACCCGTACCCGTTGGCGCGCGAGTACGGCCCGAGCACCGCGTTATAAGAGAACACGGCGCCGGGGCGGACCACCTGGCCGGTCAGCCTGCGGGCGACCAGGGCGATGTTGGCGGCCTGTGAGGGCGAGGCATGGTTGAACTGGGTCCGGAAGACGCTCATCTGGACGGAGGCGCCCTCCCGCCGCAGGAGTTGGGCAAAGGCCGCCTCGTCCGGTTGGAACTCCTGGGGGCGGCCGTCCGCGCTCCCTGGGGCCTCCGAGGAGGGGGGCTCCGCGGCCAGGGCCGGCCGGGCCGGGCCCGCCGCTAGCGGTGGGAAGTCGTCCTCCCGCAGGGACTCGCCGCCACAGGGGGAGGCCGCGCGCCCGGCGCTGAGCGCGGTCTGTCCCCTTGGGCTGCCGAGCCAGGGCAGGCGCCCGCCCGTCGAGGCCAGGACCCCGCCTGCGCCGGCCGCCAGGGCCGCGGCGCAGACGGCGGCCGGGAGCCACCGCCTCCGCAAGTCGCCACCTCCAGGCCCGGCGCGGCGGGGGGGGGGCCGCGCGCGGGCATGCCGGTAGCATGGTCCGGCCGCTGGCCG
>DAHWHV010000088.1 GCA_027335545.1 Clostridia bacterium | reverse complement strand
CCGGTGGGGCCCGGTCCGGGGTGGTGGTCCCGGGCCGGGCGGCGGGCCGCGGCGCGTCCCGGGTGTGCCCGAAGGTGCCGCTGCGGGATGGGCCTGGGCGCGGCGGCGGACACGGCCCCGGGCGCGGGGGGCGGACACGAGTCGGTGCAGCGCCACGACACGGCCCGCTGCGGCGGCTGGTGGGGCCCCGGTGCGGCTGGTGGGGCTGGCCGACACGGCTCAATGCGGCGACGGGTACGGCTCCGGGGGAAGGGGGCGGGCGCGGTGTCCGCGGGAATGGTTCTGGCCTACCTGGATGAGGGCTGCATGATCGCCAGCGCACTCTGCCTGCTGGTCGGCTGGCGACACATCCGGCACGGCCGGCGGGAGGCGCATCGCCGCTGGATGCTGGCCACCACCTTCCTGGGGGCCGGCTTCTTCGTGCTCTACGTCGTCCACACCGTCTTCATCGGCGACACCTCCTTCGGCGGGCCGCGCGCCCTGAGCGCCCCCTACCAGGCGTTCCTGCAGACGCACGCGACGCTGGCCACCGTGGCCGGGGTGCTCGGGGTGATCACGCTGCGCCGCGCCCTGCGCGGCCGCTTCCCCGCCCACCGGCGCATCGCCCCCTGGACGGCGACGCTCTGGCTGATCGCCGCGGCCTCTGGCCTGGCGGTCTTCCTGCTGCTGTACGTCATCTACGCCCCCGGCCCGACGGCCAACGTCTGGCGGGCCCTGGTGGGGGGGTAGGGGAGGGGCCTGCGCCCGCTCCCCTACCCCTCCCCGAACACCCATCGGAGGTGCCGCCCCGTGCCCGACTCCCCCGGCCCCGGCTCCCCCGGCCCCGACTCGCCCCCCGGCCCGGTTCGCCCCTCGCCCCTGCGGCGCTGGCGGCGCCTGGCCTGGGGCGCCGTGGCCGTCGTGGCGCTCGCCCTGGCGGCGCTGGGCTCCCGCCAGGGCAGCTCGGCGGCGCCGCTGGTCCGGGGCGGCGCCAACGTCTTCGCCAGCGCCCTGCCGGGCACCCCGGCCCCGGGCTTCACCCTGACCGACCAGCGCGGCCGGCCCCAGAGCCTCGCGGCCTTCCGCGGCCGGGTCGTGGTCCTCTCCTTCATCGACAGCCGCTGCACGACCATCTGCCCGCTGACGGCCCAGATGCTGCGCACCGCCATGGCGGAGATCGGCCCGCAGGCCGCGCACGTGCAGCTCCTGGCGGTCAACGTCAACCGCTTCGCCAGCGGCGTCTCCGACGTGCGGGCATGGACGGACCAGCACGGCATGGCGGGGCGCTGGCTCTTCCTCACCGGGCCGGTGCCGACCCTGCGGGGCATCTGGGCAGCCTACCACGTCGCCGTGGAAGGCACCAACGCCGGCAACATCCAGCACACCTCGGCGCTCTACGTGATCGGCCGCCACGGCCGCGAGCGCTGGCTGATGACCTCCGAGGCCTCGACCGGCAGCATCGACACCGAGGCCCACGCCCTGGCCAGCCACGTGATGGGTGTGCTGCGGTAGGGGGCGGGGGTGGGCAGGCGCGGCCGGGCCGCGCCTGCCCCCCCCCGCCCATCAGGCGGTCCCTTACCCCGCCCAGTCTGCCGCCACCGGCCCGCGGCCGCGCCGCACCCCCAACGGGCAGCCGCAAGCGGAGACTGGCCCCCGGACGCTGCCGTGTGGTAAAACCGACCGCAGACGGGAAGCCTGGTCGGGGCACCCGTCTCCGGAGCGGCTCCAATTCGCGGAAAGGGGTTCATACCAGAGATGCACACCCTGTCCTGGCACCGGTGGGCGACCGGCGGCGCGCTGGCCGTGGCGCTGGCCGTGGCCGCCGGTTGCGGCAACATCACGACCCCCGTTTCCTCCTCGACCTCCTCGACGACCACCTCGTCGACGGGGGCGGCCGGCACCAGCATCGCCTCCTCGGCGGTCGCCCCCGGGGCCAAGGGGGGCACCGTCCTGGGCGGCGGCCAGTACGCCAAGTACTACAAGCCGCGGGGCAAGCCCGTCACGGCGACGGCGGGCAAGCCGGTGCAGATGCAGATGGCCGACATCTACTACAACCCCAACACGCTTTCCGTGGCCAAGGGGACGAAGGTGACGATCGACCTCAAGAACACCGGCGCCCTACCCCACACCTTCACCTCGGGGGCCCTGAAGGTGAACACCCTGGTGAACCCGGGCAAGAGCGCGACGGTCAGCTTCACCCCGACCAAGGCCGGGGTGTACTACTGGTACTGCACCGAGCCGGGGCACGCCCCGGCCGGGATGGTCGGCCAGCTGACGGTCAAGTAGGCGCGGCGGCGCGCCCGGCACGGCCCCCGGGCGTGGGGCGGTGAACAGGGGGGGGCGGCCCGGGCGGCCGCCCCCCCCTCACCCCAGGGCGACCCCCGCGCGCGCGGCGACGCCGCGCAGGTGGGCCAGGGCCGCCTCCAGGGCCTCGACCGAGTCGCCCACGACGGACAGCGGCACCTCCCCGGGCAGGGCCGCCAGCCCCTCCAGCAGGGCGCCGCAGTCCAGGGCCCCCTGGCCCAAGGGCACCTCGTGCAGGCGGAAGTCGAAGGCCTCCGTCTCGGCCAGGGCGTCCCGCGCCAACGCCCCCCCCAGCCCCTCCCCCAGCTGCTGCACGCAGCGCCGCACGAACGAGGCGTTGTCGAAGTAGGTGTCGA
>DAHWHV010000077.1 GCA_027335545.1 Clostridia bacterium | reverse complement strand
CCCCGGGGCATTCCTCCGCGGGAACCCACCCCGCCCCGCCCGCCATGGCTGCCAAGCGTCGGGCGCGCATCTCCGCCAGGGCGTTGCGTGGCACCGGCATCCCCCTTCCGGAGCGGTCGTCCGACTGCGGTGTACGCCGTGGCCCCCTGGGGTCAATGCGGCGCGCGCCGCAGGCCCCAACGCGCGGTGGCCTCCCCCAACCCAGGCAGCAGCCCATCCATGGACCGCGTGAGGGCGGTCATGAACGGGCCCCTCGGCGCCTCTATGGCCAGGGGCCGCCGGTGGTTGGCCGCCCGTTTCGCGCCGGAGTCGAAGGGGATCACGCCCAGGACCTGCAGGCCCAGGGCCTCCCGGCACTCCGCCGGGCTGAAGTCCCCCGTCCCGGGCCGGCCCTGGTTGACCAGGGCGCGGAGCTTGGTGGCGCCCAGGCCCGCCGCGACCAGCGCCTGCACCCCGCGCCGCACCTTGTCCAGGCAATCCAGGGTCGGCTCCACGACCAGGACGACCGTCGTGGCCGCCTGCAGCGCCGCCAGGACGGCGGGCGTCACGCTGGGGGCGCAGTCCACGATGGTCAGGGCGAACATACGCGGCAGGGTGGCGAGCACCGTCTCCATCAGCGCGCGGTCGACGCCCTGATCCAACTCCCCGGCTGCGAAGAGGCAACGGATGCCGAAGCGCGTCTCGGCGAGCTTGCTTTGCGCGATGGCCGGATCGACGTGGCGCTCGCCACGCCAGTCGGCCCAGTCCAGGAGCGTGGGGCGCGCGTTCACGCCCAGCAGGGCGGCGGTGCTGCCGACCCCCTCCTCCGCATCCAGCAGGGCCACCGAGCGGCGTCGCCGGGCGGCCGGGGAGCCGGCGGCCAGGGCGAGGCTCGTCGCGACCAGGGACTTCCCCACCCCCCCTTTGAATGAGAACACGGCCACGGTGCGCGGACCCTCCCCGTCCACGGGCTCGGGGGCCCACCCGCGTGGGGAGGGGTGGGCGTCGAGCTCCCCGACGAGGCGGGCCTCGATCTCCATGTCCTGGCGCACCCTGGACGCGAGGGCGTCCGCGGCGAAGGGCTTCTTGATCACACCGCGGACGGCCCGGCGCCGCGCCTCGTCCCACAGTTCGCGCGTGGGGCTCTCGGTCATCAGGTAGACGCGCACGGACGGCAGGCGCCGTGCCAGGTCCGCCGCCACGGCCAATCCGGAACGCCCGGCGAGGCCATGGTCCACCAGGACGAGGTCTGCGCCGTTGTCCCGGACGAGTCGCGCCACGTCTTCCGCCTGCGCCGTGCCGCCGGCACAGCGCAGATCTCGGCTGCCCACGAACATTTCGTGCAGTGCGTCCAGCCAGGCGGCATCGTCGTCCAGGGCCACGAACCACATCGGCCTCCCCAGTTCATCCGCCAGCGCCAAGGCGACCCCTCCCCCCGCTCGGCAACAGGCCACCGACGGCGGGCGGTCCCGCGGGAACCGTCCGGGTGAGCCCTGTGGCATCCACGACGGAGGCGGTCAGGCTCGCTGGCTCCCGCGCGGCGCCGGGGGCCTCCAGCAAGACGGCCACCTTGCCCGCCGCCCGCAGGAACTGCAGGCGCAGCGCCTCCTTGGGGGTGAGGGCCAGCACCAGCAACCCCGAGGAGGGACCGCCGCCCTGCGCACCCGCGACCGCAGGGCTCGGCCCCACCCCCTGGGGACCGGCGATGCGGGCCAACACGCGGATGTCCCGGGCCACGACCTGCACCACTCGCCCGGACCGGACGTCGTAAGCGCCCACCACATCCACCCGGTCCCCCGTGCGGACCAGGGGGAAGCCTTCGGCGGCCGAAACGGCCAGGGTCATGGCGACGACGGGCCTGCAGGCGCCGGCAGCGGCGGCCGCGCCCTTGGCCGCCGGGCCGCCGCTGCCGGCGTCGGTGCAGTGGGCAAGACCGGCCAGGGCGGCCAGGCGCTCATCGAACGCCGAAGCGGCCGGCAGCCCGCCCTGCATGGCGGCCGTGGTCACGATCTCCCCCGGGACCAGGCCGGCGCGACTGAAGCGCCCGGTCACGGCGGCCACGGCCCGCAGGGCTCCGCCCGGCAGGGCCGCGGCGGGGACCCGGGTCAGGACCACGTCCGCGGGTCGGATGCGCGTCATGGGCGCCACCGCCCGCCGCACCAGCACGGCGGGCACCTCCTGCCGGGCCTGCCCCACGGCCCGCACGGCGATCCACCCCGCCACGAGTCCACAGAACACGGCCGCCAACAGAAACCAGAGGGCACCGCCGCGGCGGGCCTCCCCGAACCCCCCCACCGACACGACCGACACGCCGACCACCTCCCGCCGCCCCACCCCTCAGGGGTGCGGGCAGAGACACCCAACCCCCAACACGGCCGAAAGCTCACGCAACGCCCCCTCCGTGACCCGCGGCCCGACCAGCCAGACACGGACATCGGCGGCCCCGGCGACCCGCAGCAGGCGCGCCAGGTGGCGGGCCGCCCCGAGCTCCGCGGCGTCCAGCCGGCTGACGACGGCGACGGCTGCGCCCGCGGCGGCGCGGCGCCACTCCCCGGAGGGCTGCCCGGGCGGCGGGGACCAGGGGCACCCCAGGTAGACGGCCGTCGGGGCAACGGGGACCGGGGCTCGAGCGGGCACGGCCGCCCCTGCCGGCGTCTGCCCGGGGACCGGCCACCACCCCGCGCCGCGGCGCGCCGCCCACGCCTCCA